>CAMWQZ010000270.1 GCA_947176515.1 uncultured Bacteroidales bacterium
ACATCCCAAAGATATGGAAATCTCTCACCGTATGGCGAATATCCTTAACCGTCGACATGTTGAAAGCGGCTGGGATACAGAGCCGCGCGAGCCGGCAGGAATTGATGACATTACTCTTGACGAGCGCGTGTTAGCATATGGTCTTGAAGGGGCTATCTATTTGGCTGATGCAGCAAATGAAGCTGCAATATACTCACTCGATGGCAAGCTCGTTTATTCTTCTTCAGAGAAGCATGGCACACGTCTTTCATACGGCGTGACAATCCCTTGTGAACCGGGTGTGTATGTTGTTCGTCTTGGGGCTCGTAGTGTTAAAGTATTGGTAAAATAAATAGTTATGAAGTATTTTTGTCGCCCCTTGGCAATTGCTGCGTTATTGATAAGTGCTTTATCGGCTTTTGCTCAGCAATTTGGCGTGTGCGATGACCTTGCGTTAATATGGGTAGGTGCGCGTCACCGTCCCGACTGGAATAAAGAGCTTTTTACCCCATACATTGTCCATGAATTTCCCGATGGTCACAAATCGTGGCTTTTTGACGGGTTTCTTATGATAGACGGCTGGACTAATGGTGTGCGCCGTGAAGGCGAGGACTATGACACATATATAAACCGCAGGTATACTTTTGGCGAAGCTCACTATACGCCTGCCGATAAAGATATGTGGGAATGGTTTCTTCATCGCCAGCTTGGCACTTACGATAACTTGGCATGTCGTGCGCTCGATGACCGAATAGGTGAGCTTATTCCCGAATTGGGCGAACCAAATTATAAGCATCAGGTCGTTCTGACATTGCCTATTCCTTACCAAGCCTACAACGGTTGGGGAAAGATTGATGGTAAGAACATCGATTTTGGCGTTCTCTCAGACAAGATTGCTGCAATGAAATGGTATGTCGACTTGATACTTGAAGAGTGGGCTAAAGCCGACTTTAAGAATATTGAGCTGGCAGGTATCTATTGGCTTCGTGAATCTATTTCTGACGGCTTCAATGAAATTGCATGCGCAAAAGCAATGTGCGAGTATGCTCACGAAAAAGATTTGCAGATGTTTTGGATTCCATATTACAGAGCTCCACATTATAAGGATGGTAAAAGCTATGGCATAGACATGGTCTATCATCAGCCTAATTACGTTTTCACCCTTGACCGCCCGAAAGAACAGCTTGAAAATTCTATAAACGATGCCTATGACTATGATATGGGCATGCTGATAGAATTTGAAGGATGTTGCATAAGTGGCATAGATGACGGAATTACTGATACTCGCACTGTTGTGCCTCAAGGTAACTCGTGTCTCTATGAACACTCTTTAAATCATGCTTTTTACGACCGTTTTGTGGAGTATGTCGACATGTTTGAAGATAATGGAGTGTTTGATTTTATGCCTGTAGGCTATTACGCCGGTTTTCAAGCGGTTTATGACTTCACTCATTCTAAAAATCCAAAAGACCAGGAGATAATTAATCGACTTGCTTCTATCATAGAGCAACGCCATATCCTTGGAGGGTGGTATGACGCCAATGCAGGCATAGCTGATGCGGTCGGTGATGCGCGAGCAACCGTCTATGGAATGAAGGGTGCAATTTATGTGTCAGACTTTGCTGGTGGAAAAATTAATATCTACTCAATTGATGGTCGAAATTTGATTCAGCAAAATAGCGTAGGCGAAGATAACCCATATCGTTACGGCGAAGCAATCCCATGCCCGGCAGGCATTTACATTGTTAAGGCTGGTAAAACTGTGACGAAGGTGACTGTAAATTAAATTAATTCAAAAACGTTATAATCAGCTAATTGTAATCGTGAGATTAACTTTTAGCTGATTTTTTTGTTTTTATGTATGAAATGACGTAACTTTGTATCATGATTCAAGAGATTATTATGGAAGTTTCTCTTTGAATAGCTAAAGGCTGAAACTTTCGATTATTATTTCATCACAACAAAATTCACGTCTCCAGAAATCATTCATCCACTTATTTAATTAAATTACTCCTAATTTAATATTATTGGTTTTGTGCGAGTTACGCTTAATTGCTTATCTGCCATACCACTCTTAAAGTAATCATTTTTACGCGCTGACGCAGAAATTTATATAATATATATGTACAATATTTCACAACTTAACGAGATGGCCGATGCCGAATTGAAATCTGTTGCTGAAGCAATGGGAATTAAGAAAATCGACCTTTCTCAAAAAGAAGATTTAATTTACAATATCCTCGACCAACAGGCCATTGATAAGGCTGCTTCAACCGCAGCAGCTAATCAGCGCAAATCTGAAAGTGAGCCGGCTGCTCCTAAAAAGCGCGGTCGTAAACCTAAAGATAAATCGCAAAAGCAGGCTGAGGCTAAAGTAGAGGATGTAAAACAGCCAATAAGCGAATCGGACAATTTTACTCAGCCCCAAGGTCAATTCCAGCAGCAGACTGCGAACGAAGAACCGATAGTTGCTGAGCAGCCCGAAATGCCGCGTAAGCGTCGCGGTCGCCCCCGTAAAAACGAATCTGGCGTAGGTGAATCAGCCGTAGGAGCGGCTGTCGAGTCTATGCCGGCCACAGTTGAATCAGAGCAAAGGCAAGAAATAGAAGAGGCTCACAATGTAGAGCCGGACGAAGCTCCTCGCGAAGCAGCAAATACTGAATCAGAGCCAACTGTGGTTACAAATAACGACCAGCCAACGCGAGAACAACGCAATAATGATTTCCGTCAGCAAAATGACTCTGCGTTTGGTTCATTCTTCCCTCGTAGCGGAGGACAGAAATTTGTGCCGCGTTCACAAAGAGAAAAAGAAGAGGCTGAGAAGCAGGCGTCCGTCGCAGCAGCGACAGCTCCAATTGTAATAGGCGAACCAACGGCAAACAGCCAGCAACCTGTTAATAACAATCAGCAGCAAGGTCAGGGCAAAAAGAAAAAGAACCGCAACAATAATCAGAACAATAATAATCAGAATCAGCAATTCAACGTTGAGCGAGTTCAGTTCCCTCAAATGCCGCGTTATGATTTTGAAGATTTTATTGAGACAACCGGTGTGCTCGAGGTTGATAATGGCGGATTTGGCTTCCTGCGCTCGGCTGACTTTAATTATATGCCGTCACCCGACGATGTTTATCTGACGCAACAGCAGATTAAACAATATGGCCTAAAGACTGGCGACGTTGTCGAGGCTACCGTTCGTCCGCCGCGCGAAGGTGAAAAATATTTCCCCTTGTCGTCAGTTCGCAGTGTCAATGGCCGCTCGCTGGACTTCCTTCGCGACCGTGTGCCGTTTGAACATCTTCCCCCTCGTTTCCCAGA
>CAMWQZ010000271.1 GCA_947176515.1 uncultured Bacteroidales bacterium
GCGGGCGAGAACCAACGGCTGACATGACGACCGGCATGGGTAACGGCATCGGCGCCAATGCGGCTATAAGACTGCTCGGCGCCGGGAGAGAGACCATAGCGCAAAGCAGCGCGTGAGACGACGGCGTCGATATCAGCGACAGTGTCGATGTTGGCCATAATGGAGTGGAGATGAGTGCCACGCTCGGCTGCAGCGGCGCGCGCATCGTCGAATAGGTTAAGCTGGATAGGCTCGTCAGCTGCGACGGTCTCATCGTCCATCATAATCTCACCAAGCGAAGAGGTAGCATCGTCGATAGTAGTGAGGGCAGCGGTGTCATCGCGGAAATACACGTGATAGTCATCGAATGTTAGCTGGTCGGAATTTTTGCTTTCAGGAGATGACACAGGGACGGTAGGCGAGCCATACTCGAACATCAGACCATCAGGGCCAATGTCGGGCAGGATATAAGCTCTGAGATCAGAGCATAATTCATCACCGACGTCTGGACGCGCAAGCGCTGTGATGACCTCCTCGCCAGCGGCACTCTGGCTTGAAAAACAAATGATGAGCTCACGCTTTGCGCGAGTGTAGGCAACGTAGATGGTGTTGAGGCTATCGACAATCTGGGCGTGGCGGCTGTCGACGGCCTCTTTTTGCAGCAAGGAGCCATCGAGCAGGCACTGATTATCGAGCGTCACCGAAATCAAAGGAGGACGGATGTCTTCGGTGACAAAGTCAAAGGCATCAGGCTTAATCCAGACGCTTTCATTAGGCTTAAACATAGCCCAATCTCCAAAAGGAACTATCACGCAATCTCGTTCAAGGCCCTTGGCGGCATGGATGGTCATCACGGAGACGGCGTCCTGGCCAATGCCAGGATTGATGGCAAGGTTGTTGCTCTTATCATCCCACCACTGGAGAAAAGCATGGACCGAAGGATTGAACGACTGACAATATTTAATAACCTCGTCCTGGAATGCGGCGATAAAAGCATACTCACTGCGTCGGCGAGCCGGCGAAAGTTTCTTTTCGATTATGGTCTCAATCAATGACACAAGTCCGGCAGGATGAGCCGAACGGATGTCGGCGATGCTGTCTTTAATGTCATCGGTCACATCGTCGACGTCAACCAGAGCCATGCGAATAGCCTCGGAAGGGTCGAAGTTCTGAGAGCGGAAATAGTCGTAACGGCTAATCATCATGCGGATGTCGCCGACTGTGCCATATGCCGGCTTGCCTGGCTGTGGCTTAGATTTCAATTCACCCGACTCGGCGTAAGACTTGTCGACGAGCTTCAGCATGCCGATAATGAGTTTAATCGCCGGAGAGTTTTTAAGCAGCAGACCCTCAGATGAAAGAATCTTTATTTCGGGATGATTTTTCAAAAGGTAGTCGACAATAGCCATCGCTTCTTTGCCTGTGCGGACAAGGACGGCGATATCACGCCAATTGTAACCGGCATCGTGCTGGCGGAGGATTTCACGTGCAGTGATTTCGAACTCGGCCGGCATATCGCCAATGGTCAGGCCATCGGTGTTGTAAATCTTGATATATGATGACAGAGACTCTATAGCATCGAAAGTGGACTGGACAGTATTTTCGTAGCCCTCGACGCCAAGCTGAGCGGCGATGCGAGTGAAGAGGGCGTTGTTGAACTTGACGATGCCCGGAGCGCTGCGATGGTTGGTGTTTTCGGCAGGGTTATCGCCCCGGATGACATGGTTGTGAGGGAAGTCCTGGTTGGCAACGACATGGTGAATCAGCGAAGAGTCAGAGTTACGGAAACGGTAGATGGCCTGTTTCTCGTCGCCAATGATGAGATTATCGGCATCGAATGCAAGGCTGTTTGCGACGAGAGGCTTAAGATTGTCCCACTGCATGACGGATGTGTCCTGGAATTCGTCGATTAGGAAGTGAGAGAGAGCCACGCCAATGCGCTCGTAGATGAATGGCGCGTCGCTGCCACCGATGATGCGGTGGAGAAGGTCGTGAGTGTCGGAGAGGAGTATGAGGTTGTTTTCCTCGCGGAAGCGACGGATATAGTCCCATGTGAAGCCAAGGAATTCGAGGTTTGGGCATGCGGCGCGGACTTTCTCGATGGAATGTATCTCGTTTAGGGAATTGAAAAGCCTGCGAACCCACTGACAGAGCTCGTCAAATATGGCTAAGCAGTTAGACGATTTCTGAACGTCGGCCTTACTAAACACAAGAGATGGCTCGAATGAGTCATCTTCACTCATCATTTTTCTTAATGTTGAGGACTCCTTAGTAAAATCAGCTATGGAAATTTTATCTGAGTTAAGGACAGCCGAAATTACACGCGGCATGGGGCGTTTAAGAGTCTGATAGTCGAAGCCATTGGATGCCAAAAGTTCAATCATACGCCGTGTGTCGGCCTGTATGCCGGCATTGATTTCGGAGATACGGCGGTCAAGAGCCTCGACAAAGGCTTGGAGACGGGACGAATCCTTGAGGTAGTCAATGACTCGGTCAGACTCACGTTTGAAATGCTCACTGCTCATCCGCTTGACATACTTGCCGAGCTGACGCAGAAGACTGCCTGAACGGTTAAAGAAACTACTATCCTTGCCACTCTCAATCAAATCCATAGTATAGCTACGAATCCATCGGAGAATCTCACGACGCCTGGGTGGGTTGCCGTAGTTGAGGTCATCGAGCATCAAACTTATGCCTGACGAGACGGCAAATTCGTCGTTGAGCTCTATGCCGTAGTCGCCCTGACGGTCGACTTCTCGGGCAAAAGCACGTAGCACAGTCTGAAAAAACGAATCAATGGTGCTGACGTTGAAGTGATGATAATCGAAGAGCAGACTACGCAGCGACTTGGCGGCGACGTCGCGCAATTCGTCGCGAGTGCAACCAAATTCATTCATCAGCTTCTCAGCATAAGCAGCGTCTTTTTTGCCCGGAGGGGGAACGGCGACAAGCGCAGCGAGCTCGCGGACGATGCGCGACTTCATTTCCTCGGTCGCCTTGTTGGTAAAAGTGATGGCGAGTATAGCGCGATGACGGTTAGGGAGCGCGTCGCCTCCGAGATATTTAGGCGAGTTGAGCCGATAGGTCTGCTCTCCTTGACGTTTGACGCCAAGAAGCAATTTCACATATTCGTATGCGAGGGTGTAAGTCTTACCCGAGCCGGCTGAAGCTTTGTAGATAGTGAGCACGGTTGCAAAAATTTATTATTACTCAAAGATACGTCTTTTTAGGGAAGTTTGCAAATCAAAGAGTGGTAAGGCGTGATAAGGCTAATTCAGAGAAATATATATGATACAGCAATCG
>CAMWQZ010000272.1 GCA_947176515.1 uncultured Bacteroidales bacterium
TCTTTGATTATCCCTGCCTTTTCCTTTGCGATTTCCTCATGAGTGTGACCCAGCAGGGCGGTGTGGTCAAGTGATATATTGGTGATAACGCTTAGTTCCGGAGTTATGATATTCGTGCTGTCCAATCGTCCGCCAAGCCCAACTTCGATTACAGCAATATCTACCTCGTTTTTAGCAAAATGCTCAAACGCCATCACCGTTGTAAGTTCAAAGAAAGAGCAGTTCAGCCTCTCACCACCGCTGGCGATAAATCTATCTACAAAATCACAGACTTCGCCTTCAGAAATCATCTCGCCATTCACTCTTATCCGTTCGCGGAAATCCACAAGATGAGGCGACGTAAATAGCCCGACCTTATATCCGGCTGACTGAAGAACAGCAGCTATTGTGTGAGCGGTCGAGCCTTTGCCGTTTGTTCCTCCTACATGTATTGTTTTAAACTTTTTATGCTGATTACCAAACATTTCGCTCAGCCTTTCAACTGTCTGTAAACCGGGTTTATAAGCGCCTGCACCGATTGACTGAAACATCGGTGTTTGCGTAAAGAGATAATCGAGAGTTTCCTGATAGTCCATATCAAAAAAAGTAGGGACGCACCATAGTGCGTCCAAATTTAAAACCTCAAAATTAAAATAAGAAATACCCTGCCACTCCGGCACAGATTATAATCAGTATAGGGTGAACCTTCGTAAACAGCGTCACCCCTAATGCAATCGCTGCAAGTATGACACTTTTGATAATATCGGGGTCCGTCGTACCGAAGTTGTCGCCATTCATTAATATAAGTGCTGCCGACGCAATAAGACCAATGACTACCGGGCGCAGACCGTTGAATATACCTTTGATTACCACACTGTCTTTATGACGCCTGATGTAATGGCTTGCATATCTGACAAGCAAAAACGATGGCAGAATAACTACCAGCGTACAAATCAGCGAACCGAGTATACCCCATAGTGGCGAATTGAGCGCTTCTGACGAATGCATTGGCGCTACATAGCCGATATACGTTGCCGAATTAATACCGATTGGACCCGGCGTCATCTGTGATATTGCCACAATGTCGGTAAACATTTTTTCAGTAATCCAGCCCGGAGTCACAATTTCATTTTCAATCAGCGCCAGCATCGCATAGCCGCCTCCGAACCCGAAGAAGCCGATTTTCAGATAGCTCCATATAAGTCTGAGATAAATCATCATAACTGCTCACCTTCCTCCTTTCTGTTCTGATTGGCCTTGACACTGCGGTGAAGTATATACCATCCGCCCAGTCCGCCAAGCACAATATAGAGTATAGGGTTTGAAATAAATGGCAGCTTCGACCATATCAACAACGCCACTGCAATCGGAATCCAGACAGTTTTCCAGTTTATTCCGGCTGAACGAGCCGATGTGATTACAGGTGCTACAATCAGGGCAACTACCACTGGTCTGATACCTTTAAAAATAGCTGATATAACCGGGTTATTGGTGATGAGATCTGGCGTAAGAAACATTGCAATCAGCAATATAATCAGAAAGCTCGGCGCAATAGTTCCGGCGGCAGAGCAGACGCTTCCTTTCAGGCCACGGAGCTTGTCGCCTACTGCTACTGAAATATTCACTGCGAGAATACCGGGCAGTGACTGCGCCACTGCGAGCAGGTCGAGAAACTCGTTTCGTTCTATCCAGTGATACTTGTCGACAATTTCTCGTTCTATGATACTTATCATAGCCCATCCACCTCCGAAGGTGAATGCTCCGATTTTAAAGAAAGTTGCAAATAAGCGCGCTAATGATGTTGGTCGTTCCATTTTTTAGCTGTAAATTTTGACTCCGCAAAATTACTCAAAATAATTCGACCTACAATTACTCTTGCTCCATCTCATACCTCGTAACTCAACTTCATACTTCATTTTCCCGGTAGTCTGAATGTTATCGGGATTGTATAATAGGTCTTTACGGTCTCGCCTTTCACCTTCCCGGGTCGCCAGTCAGGCATCTCTTTGACTACACGCTTGGCCTCATTGTTGAGTTCTATCGTGAGCCCTTTGAGTATTTGAGGGTCGGTGACATTGCCGTTTTCGTCAACGATAAATTCTACTATTACTTTACCTTCCGTTTGGGTTTCTATTGCCTCTGCGGGATATTGTATATGTTCGGCTATCCATTTCTGCATCGCTTCCATGCCGCCGTAGTAAAATGGCTGACGTTCAACGGTTGCCATATTATAGACGCTTTTATCGAGTGTTGCATACGAGTCAGTTTCTTTCGGCTCCGTTTGCATGAGCTTCATCGGTGCTGATTGGCTCGTATTCTTAGCTTCGCTAAATTCTCTGAACTCGTTAAGGGCTTTGAGGGTTTCATCGTCGAAATAAGGTAATTTTTTCACACCATGCTCCTTACACCACTTGTCGACTCGATTTACCTCGTCAAGAGTCTCATCGTCAACATCGGGTAGTATTCCTGTAAAGTAACGATACTTTGTCGGAAATTGCAAATCTGTCCCATTGCTATTTTTTTCGGCTGCGAGCATAGATTCTTCGGGATTATCTCCGTATGCTACATTGTCGAGAAGCAGACGTAGGTATTTATCTTTTTTATCTGCAGCCTTGTTGCTTAGTGCAATTTTCATGAGCAGGGCAGGGTGACCATATTTCCGCAGATAGACTCCTACACACGTCCGATATGTATCGAGATATGGTACCTTGAATTGATACTCGTAAATCACAGCCGTGTCAGCGTTGGCATACTCTGACATATCTTCCCCTGCTATTATATTGATTATCGGTCTGATGTCGAGTTCCATGTCGTCATTGTTCTGGCGTAATTCTGTTTCGATGACATGTGCGTTCTTCGTCGATTTATTGTCAAAAAGCACCTGAGGGTAGATAAATGCCACACCCTCATCATCATTGTCAAGCACCGCACCTGCGATTAACGGAACCGGAATGGCATCTGACCAGTTCGGATTGATATTATATGTTATATTGCGGCGTCCTTTGAGGTCAATTGATTTGAATGACTTTGGAGCCGTAAGTGTGACGTCAGCTTTTCTGAGTTCATGGCTGTAGCTGTCGAAATCGTCGCTTTGAGCGACTATGCTCTGGCTGGCCAACAAAAACGTGGCAAAAATCAGACTGGCAATTCTCATTTTAAAATGATTTAAGATATATTTCTTATTATCCTTATATGTCTGCAAATCTAATAATTATTTTTTGTCCGAGCAAAATATCCTCTATCTTTGTAAAAAAAATTGCTGTTTCATGTCACCTTTTTGCAGCCGCCTGTGTCTTAT
>CAMWQZ010000273.1 GCA_947176515.1 uncultured Bacteroidales bacterium
CCACATTCTTTACTTTTATCGGATTCTCGCCTTTAAACATATTTCTACCTGTTTGACCGCTTGTAGGTGTCTAATCTATTCGTATTGTTTTGAATTTACGATAAAATTTCTCGCCATTTTCCAATTCATAATATAAGAGGCCATACTTTTTGTTAATTATAAATTTTGATATTTTTAGGTCTGCTTCTGGGTAATATTGCGCCAAATACTCGCTATTGGTTGAATCAATAACAAGACAATCTTTAAAATGATGACCGTTAATCTCTATAGATTTACTTTTGAAAGCCTTGTAATCTCCAGTAGACAATCGGTTTAATCTCATTTTAAACTCTAATGAGTCATCATCTATAGAACGGTGAATTGCAAAACAACCTTCGATTTCAACTCCATCTTGGCAAAGTACATAATGGTATCCGCCATTGGCCTCATATTGACCATCTCCTGCTGAACTAATATAAAAAGGATTTGTCTCATTATATAGATAACTACCCATATTAGTTAGTTTCGCGCTTTTCATTGATGAAGATTCGAACAATGCATCACCTGTTTTAATCCATTCCAAATCAGAGTTTGACAAATGAGTCATTTTAGTATAAAAAAGACCTAAACAATCCTTTAGAATAAGTAGCAGTCCAAGAACAACAAATATCTTAATAATTATTTTCATTAGAGTAATTATTTAGAAGAGCAAAGATAAGTTGCGTAAAAGGATATTGCAAGTAATAAAGATATGTTATTGAACATGATTTCGGGAAATTTCGGGAAGTATTAGGACTGATTTATGGGGCTGGATGTTTTGACTCTACGCTGATAAAAAGGTTATTTTTTAAACTTTATTTATTTTGGCATGTTATAATTACAAACGCCTGAATGAAGGGCGTTGTAAAAAAATGAGATTATAAAATTTATTCACAATAGATTCACAAAATAAAAATAAGTAAATTATGTCTACAACAAACACAGCCCCTCTTCAGGGCATCAAAGTAGTTGATTTCACCGAGGTCCAGTCAGGTCCCTCATGTACACAGATGCTTGCATGGCTTGGCGCCGATGTAATCAAAATCGAACGTCCCGGTGTCGGCGACGCAACCCGTAAAGAACTTCAGTTTAACCCTGACCTTCCTTCATATTATTATCTACAACTTAACTCGGACAAGAAATCACTCACACTTGATGCGAAGACGCCCGACGGAAAGGCTATTCTTACCAAACTGATTAAGGAGGCTGATATTTTTGTAGAAAATCTTCACCCGGGTGCAATGGATAAGCTCGGTTTCTCATGGGAAGCCGTACATGCACTCAACCCCCGTTGTATCTACGGTACAATCAAAGGTTTCCCTGTATCTTCAAAATACGCAAATCTTAAGGCATACGAACCTATCGCACAGGTAACAGCAGCCGCAGCATCAACAACCGGTTGGTTCTCTGGCGATGATAACATACCTACTCAGTCAGGCGCAGCGCTCGGCGACTCAAACACCGGTATGCACCTTTTGATTGGCCTTCTCGCAGCGCTCTGCCAGCGTGAAAAGACAGGCGAAGGCGTGTATGTCTATCAGTCGATGCACAATGCATGTCTTAACCTCTGCCGTATCAAGACTCGCGACCAGTTGACTCTTGACAAGATCGGTTATCTTACCCAGTTCCCACAGTATCCTAACGGCAAATTCGGAGACTGTGTGCCTCGTTCAGGTAATATCGAAGGTGGCGGCGTGCTCGGTTGGACTTACAAGTGTAAACCTGCCGGAGACATGGACTCTGCAATCGACGCCAACAATTATGTATATGTAATCCTTCAGCGTGGCGCCAAAGACTTTGAAGCCTTCTGTAAAGCAACAGGCTTTGAAGACTGGCTGACCAATCCTGATTTCAACACAGCTGACGCCCGTGACCGTCACAAACAGGAAATCTACCAGCGCATCGGTCAGTGGACAGCTGATAAGACTAAATTTGAAGTCACTGATATCCTCGGCAAGGCAGGTGTGCCTGTAGGTCCTGTGCTCTCAACCAAGGAAATTATGTCAGACGAAAGCCTCTATGACGGCAATACACTCGTCCGCATCAACCAAGGTGGTGAAATCGGTGAATTTGTAACTGTAGGTTGCCCGTTCACAATGTCTAACTACCAGCCTACTTATGGTCCTGCTCCTACGCTGGGCGGTAACAACGAGGAGATTTTGAAATCACTCGGTTACACCGACGACCAGATTGCAACATTTGCAAAGAACGGTACAACTGAACCACTCGCTAACGGAACAATGTAATAAACAGAGCCTTTAAGACTCAAACCTATAATGAGGTGACTTGTGGAAAACGCCCACGGGCTCATATTCACAAGTCACCTATTTTTTTCAAAAACATAACTCTCCATAAAACATAAAACTCATTATATTATGTCAACAACAAATACCACTACTGCCACCGCCCCGAAATTTCCTGAGCAGGTAACCGGCATGTATATTCTCGCAGAATCACTGAAACGTCTCGGACTTATGGACGTTTATGGCCTCGTCGGCATTCCAGTCACAGAAGCAGCTTACGCCATGCAAAAAATCGGCATGAACTATTACGGCTTCCGCTTCGAGCAGCAAGCCGGTATGGCAGCCGCAACTCACGGCTATCTGACAAAACAGCCAGGAGTGCTGCTGACAGTGTCTTCGCTCGGCTTCCTTAACGGTTTGACCGCGACGGCTAATGCAACCATCAACTGCTACCCTATGATTCAGATTTCGGGTGCATCTGACCCGACAATGGTAGACATGGATATGGGTACATACGAACAGCTCGACCAGCTTAACGCAGCCCGCCCATACGTAAAGGCAGCTTTCCGATGCTCACATGCTAAGGACATTCCTGCAGCTGTAGCTCGCGCTTACCGTGCAGCAGTAAGTGGCCGTCCTGGTGGTGTATATATTGATATGACTACTCCGGCTCTTGGAGAAATCATGGATGCAGCTGAAGCTGAAAAACTTTTCTACGAACCTGTGGATATAGCTTCACCGGTAGCTCCTACTCAGAGTGCAGTCGACCGTGCGGTTGAGATTCTTACTTCAGCTAAGCGTCCTGCTATCCTTCTTGGCAAGGGAGCAGCATACGCTCAGGTAGACGATAAGATCAAAGAACTCATCGAGACTTACAAGATCCCTTATCTCTCAATGTCAATGGCAAAAGGTCTTATGCCTGACAATGGCGAATACAGCGCATTGAGTTGTCGTTCGACTATCATGGAGAAGTCGGATGTGGTAATGGTGATCGGTGCCCGTATCAAT
>CAMWQZ010000274.1 GCA_947176515.1 uncultured Bacteroidales bacterium
CCATTGCATTATACAATGTGGATGGTATGTTAAGAACGTCAGGCGTAGAGAGGTCGACAGATGTGTTTAGAGCACTTATGTCAAGTCCGGCTTCGGCGGCTGCAGATTGTGAAAGCCAGGGCTGGACGGAAGTGCCACCCCATGAGGAAATTATCACTCCGACAGGAGTATCGTCGAGGACTTTACTGAGATAATCGGCAAAGAAATATGCCGTAGCGCTGCAATCAGCAACTTCATCAGGGATATGTTTTCCCCAGTGTCCGGCACAAGAGTCAAGCGGAGTGGAACTAACGGTCTTACCAACAGTAAACATACGTATAGGCGTAGTCTCACGGGCAGAAAGGATGACGTCGAGCCCACCGTCGACAGGTTGATGTTTGTAACCGCGAACCGGCATTTCCATATTGGACTGGCCTGAGCAATACCACACTTCACCGATTAAAACGTTGAAAATAGTTTTTGAACCGTCTTTGTCTGTAAAAGTAATTGAGTATGGCTTGGTTGATGCTTTAGGCGTGGGAAGTGAAGCATTCCAGTTTCCGGCTCTATCGGAATGTGCTATGATGGTCTCGCCTGACCACGACGGGACGATGGATATGGTTGATTGTGGTGCACATTTACCCCATAATCTTGCGTCGGTTTGTTGTTGTAAAACCATGTTGTCACCGATGAGCGAAGGTAAGACGATATGAGCTGAGGTAGATAATGTTATACCTAAAATGAGAGCCAAAAACAAAAAGCGAAGGTTCATAGCGGCGGTAATTTGTTGAAACTTACTTAAAAAATCTACCTCAAAGGTGAAAGTCTACCTGACTGGTAGCTCAACATCTTTGAGGTAGTAGGGGTATAATATATTTAACTCTGAAGGCTTACTCAGCCTTAGGTTCTTTTATTACATAAAGGATTTGCTCTGAAGTCACGTTGCCCTTCTTGTCAGTCTCGATTTCCTTGACAAGACCAATTCCTTTAGCATACCACGCTGTTACGTTTGCTTTCTCGTTTCCTTCGGGTGAGTTTTGGCGCTTTACGTAGCTTAGTTTTACGCAGTCAAATGTTCCTGATTCAGTGGTGACAGACTCAGTTCCGAGGAACTTTCCTTCCCAAATATTCATGGTCATGGTCATTTGGCCGGCGTTGAGACGCAACGTTGAATTAGGAATTTTTGAGCCAACCTCGGCATTTGGATTAATAACCAATTCAAGACTGCCTTTAGTCGACATCATCTTTTCGAGGTCAGCAAGTTCCATAGCGCTCATGTACTGACCACTAGCCTGGGCAGATTCCTTGATTGTGTTGACAAGCATGCTACGGAAGTCTTCTGCATTCATCATTACAACTGTAGTGACGTCGGTTTTGGCATCATACAGATAGTTCATATTGGTTTTTATTTCTGAAAGCGGAGAATCGGGAAGAGCCATAGCATCTTCGACACGGACGTTTATATTGCCGTCAGCAGCTTTCTGAACCTCTAATATTGTTGTTTTGAGAACATTTTCAGACGGAGTTTTTTCGCTGTGATCAATCATCTTGTAGAGAAACACCTTGTCTTTTTCGGTGCAACAATACTGAGCAGACGCGGCCATCACTCCGAAAGCCGCCATAAGAGATACGATTAATAATTTCTTCATATTATTATGTTTTTGATTGTTTAATCTATAGACTCAAGTTCGGAAATACACTTTTCACCGGTGGCCTCGTTAATTTCCACACTCCGAACTATGCCAATGTCTTTTGCTGACATAAGGACTAATGTAAATATCTTTCTCATTGAAAATAATGATTTAGCATTGTAGTGCAAAGATAATCATTATTAGGCAGAAAACGATAATTATAGTAAAAAATATCGTGTATCTCAGAAAAAGATATGGCGGCATGGTCTAAAAAAATAGCTGTGCCAAATCGAATTGACACAGCTAATATAAAACATTAAATAATAGTCGTTATTAGCGAACGATTTCTTTAGTGACTTTGCTGCCGCGACGGACAACATAAACGCCGTTTTCGGGGTTAGCAACTTCTACACCCTGGAGGTTGTAATAGACGGCAGGAGCGTTGTTGTTATCAACATTTACATCGTCGATTCCAGCAGCATCGGCTGGTGTAAATTTAAGGACAGCGGCAGCAACGCATTTCTGGTCTCCCCAAGAAGTATTCTTTGAAGTTGAATTGTAAATGTGGAGCAGGGCTGTACCGTCTTCCTGAGGCTGTGCGGTTATAGAACCGTAACCCATGGTCGATGAGTAATCGGTGTTAACCCAAGTAGCCACGACTTCGCCATTTTCATCATATACGGCTATATCCATGCAACGGGCATTGTTTGCATAGTTGGTTGAATAGTTACGAACGAAGTAACGATGACCATCTATGACAAAAGTATCAAAACCATTGAGCGGACTAACACCTACTTTAGGATTGGTTTTTGCGGCTTCGCGTATGGCGGTCTGAAAATTGGTACAAGATTTACGGACTTCTTCAGATGCAGTCCAGTATGTGCCAATCATATCCCATTCGGAAACAGAGCATGAGCAAAGAACGTAGTATGACATGTGTTCGCCGAAAGTTTCGCCAAATGTTGCCATGTCGGTTATGACTGGTTGGACAATGTTGTCAACGTTTGTGCCTCCGAGATATGTAGGCGCAAATTCATCGCAATCGAGTGATAAATCATCGAAATTGCCACCGGCATAGCCGTAGACGAGACGGATGTTTTGAGCTCCGCTGCCTTTCTGCCCTTGAGGAGCAATGTAGAATATAGCTTCTTCGGAGAAATCACCAGCTACACGACCAACTACGTCTGTGCGGCCAATACCTGTATTGGCGGTAATGCCACCGTCGGTAAATGTCTCTCTGTCATAACCAGAAGGGTATCCAATGTCAAAGTGCTTGTATTTACCGGTAGAAGGCTGGTAAACGGTCCAGATGCGGCTGCATAGTTCGGGTTTTACGAAGTAATGGCCAATGAGGAAGTTTCCTGCCTCATCCATTGAAATGGCAGAGCCATAATAGTCATCAACCTGCTTGCCATCAACGTCGGCGAATCTGCGTCCTTCAAGTGACGGGAGTTTGTAGAGATCAGTAACTCCATCCTTTGAAATTTCAGCGATTGACATTGTCTTCATGTTGATAGTGTAGATACGCCCGTCTTTACCGGTTGCAAATCTGGCACATGTTGTAGACTTAACGCTTATACACATATAAGAGCCCACGAGACAAGAGGGACGCGCGTGTGCCGTGTTCTGATTGGAAAAAAAGGGGGGGGGGGGGGGG
>CAMWQZ010000275.1 GCA_947176515.1 uncultured Bacteroidales bacterium
ATATAAGCCCTCTAAACCATTACCAATCCAATATGTATTGGGGTCATTTGGGTCGTCTGCAAGACGGGTGACACCTCCATACATACCTTTATCTTTGTTGTTAGTCTGAAACGTTTTTGCCTCAGATGTTGTAGCAGAGGCCTCTATTATGGCGACGTCTCTAATCCTACCTTTTTCTATAATATCAGTTGTCTGTTTTAAACCAATACCGTCTGCTCCTAAAGTAGAAATATGTGGCAGATAAAGACGATTGACTGTCGGACCAAGATTACCTGCATAAATTCTTTCACCATCAGGCGATGTATAGAAGTAAGCAATCGCGCTACAGCTTGAAGCCTCCGGCCTATACCAATCTGACAGCACCGTCGGAGACTGGCCTGACATATCATAATTAGCAGTGCCTTGACTGTTGGCGAACCAGACAGATGATTTTCCCTTCCACAGTCCAAACTCGCTGGCCGCCAATTCTCCAGTCAATGCAAATTCATCTGTATTATTACCCTCGTTATCAAATATCATCACCTTGTCGCCACTACGGAAATAGAAACCATCAGCGCACTTTGTAATAGGTGAATCAACTTTTATACCAGTATTATTCTCACTTACACGATTTTGATCAAAAAATATAGTAGTAACCACCAACGTATTATTATTTTTATTTATCCATGCGATTTTATCATCACTGATATCTATAATACGATCAGTATACATACCTCTCAACTGAACAAAACTTTCAAGCTTATTATGGCGGTCATTTATCTTCGAAACTTTCATCGCATAAGGAGAATAAATCAGAATATTATCACCACATATAGCTACAGTTTCGATTGGTGAATGATATAAGCCTGACTCCACGACTTCGCGTTTCACGTCGTCATAAATAACAAGCCCAAAGTTAGTCACAACCACAAAGCGGCCATCACCGAAAGCAATATCGTTGATTGTTTTATCATCACTAATAGCTGCATCCTTTATTTCAGAGAGACAATAACATCTGCCATCGTCATAAAGCATATCAATATTGCTGTCAGCATAGACTATAAGCAAATATTTACCCTTAGGATTATAAAATAGTTGACTTATTTTATTACCGCTCAGCTTATTTGAAGCATTATAAAAATATGTTTCCTGCGACTCTTTGTCGTAAGAATAGAGCGAGCCTGAAGATAAGAAATAAACCTTACCGTCAGTGTCAACTACCTTATCATATTTTGAACCGATAATCGGATAAGTAGTCCATTCCTCAATCGAAGCCTGCCCAATTGATATCAGACTCGTAAGGAAAACAAAAATAGAAAGTGTTAAACATCTAATCATGTCTCTATAAAATGAATCATAGTGAAAAATATTCCATAAGTTTTGCAACTGCCCGACCGCGATGACTGATTTTATTTTTTTCATCAGCTCCCATTTCTGCAAATGTCACCTCATAACCTTCGGGACGAAAAATCGGGTCATAACCAAACCCGTTTTCTCCCGATGGTTTTTCAGTGATAACGCCGTCCACAACGCCGTCCATCATTGTCTCCTTTTCACCTTCTATCAAAGCTATCACCGTGCGGAAACGCGCCGTGCGATTAGATATTCCATCAAGATTGGCAATAAGTAACTTCATATTGGCTTGCGAGTCATGGCCGTCGCCTGCATAACGCGCCGACATGACTCCTGGAGCTCCGCCAAGCGCGTCTACCTCAAGACCGGTATCGTCGGCAAAACAATCATAGCCATAACGCTCTTTTACCCAACGGGCTTTTATAAGAGCGTTACCTTCGAGCGTATCAGCTGTTTCAGGTATATCATCATGACAATTGATGTCATTTAAACTCAATATTTCGATTTTACCCTCTGTCAGCTTTCTGAGCTCATCAAGTTTATGACTGTTATTTGTCGCAAATACTATCTTTTTCAAGGCGTTTGTTTACAAGCGGTTAAAAAACTTATTTTTATTGTCTTTACTTATTAACGTAGAAACTACTATTTTTATTGTAACTATCAGTTTGCTACAATATTGACAATCTTACCAGGCACTACAATCACTTTTCTCACTGTCTTACCTTCAAGCCAACGAGCAGCACCTTCGTGTTCGAGCGCCAATTTTTCAACTTCTTCTTTAGAAGCATCAGCAGCCGCACTTACATTATAACGCGTCTTACCATTGAATGACACAGCATAATTGACTGTTGACTCTTTCAGATAATCTTCGTTAAATTCCGGCCATTGTGCATCGCAGATTGAAGTAGTGTTACCTATTGCCGAATGCCAGAGTTCTTCAGTAACATGTGGAGCAAACGGAGCAAGTACAATCAATAGTTCTGCAAGCACCTTGCGCGAATGGCACTTCTGTGCAGCTAATTCATTAACGCAAATCATAAAGGCCGCAATCGAAGTATTAAATGAGAATGACTCAATGTCGCCTGTGACTTTCTTAATTAACTTATGGAGCGATTTAAGATTGTCAGCTGTAGGTTCGCTGTCATCCACTAACAACTGGTCACCTTTATAGAAAAGATTCCAGAGCTTTTTAATAAATCGGTTTACACCGTCAATGCCGTTAGTGTCCCATGGCTTGCTCTGTTCAAGCGGACCAAGGAACATTTCATACAGACGAAGTGTGTCAGCACCGTAACGCTCGACTATATCATCAGGATTAACAACATTGAACATTGACTTTGACATCTTCTCGACTGCATAGCCACAGATATATTTGCCATCCTCAGTGATAAACTCTGCATCTTTAAATTCAGGACGCCAGTTGCGGAAAGCCTCTTGATCAAGCACATCGTTGCTTACTATATTCACATCAACATGTATAGGAGTAACATCGTACTGGTCTTTAAGACCGTGACTTACAAATGTATTGGTGTCTTTAATGCGATATACAAAGTTACTACGTCCCTGAATCATACCTTGATTTATAAGTTTACGGAACGGTTCGTCCTCACAAACTTCACCCAAGTCATAAAGAAATTTATTCCAGAAACGGCTATAAATCAAGTGACCTGTTGCATGCTCCGTTCCACCTATATAAAGGTCGACTGCACGCCAATAGTCATTAGCTTCTTTCGAAACAAGCGCTTTATCATTGCGAGGGTCCATATAGCGGAAATAGTATGCCGACGAGCCTGCGAAACCAGGCATCGTACAAAGTTCCAATGGATAGCCTTCTTTATTAACCCAATTTTTGGCACGACCCAATGGAGGCTCACCTGTCTCGGTTGGCAGATAAGCGTCAACTTCTGGCAACTGTAATGGGAG
>CAMWQZ010000276.1 GCA_947176515.1 uncultured Bacteroidales bacterium
AAAGTCTGTTAGGCCGCATAGTTGATTTGGTCGATGAAGGCGCTGTGAAGAATCCATTTTTCCGTAAAGAACTTGACTCCACCAAACAACTTATATATGGATGAAAGAGTTGGGAAGTATTTAAGCGATATTCTTCAAGCAGTAATTGAAATAGAAGCAGCTACTGAATCGAGGTCAAAAGATTTCACAGTTTTTCTTGATGATTTCGTATATAGAAAATTTGTAGAACGAAATATAGAGATTATTGGTGAGGCAATGAATCGTATTCTAAAGATTTCTCCAGATATACGCATTACTTCTGCCAGAAAAATAGTCGATACGAGAAATTATGTCATACATGCTTATGACTCGCTTCGTCCAGAACTACTTTGGGCAATTGTTGTAAATCATATCCCACTATTGAAATCTGAAGTAGAAGTCATCCTTGCAACATTTAAGTAAAGGTTTTAACTTTCGCTATCCAACTCTATCATAATATGAGAAATCTGTTTGCCTTTTGCTGTCTGTTGGGTATTCTTACAAGTTGCACCACGTTGCGGTCGATAAGATATGGTAATCCGTCTGTCGACACCTACCGACATTTTGCACTTGACACCATCAAATCAAACAGCAACGGCAAGAGCGTCTTTGTATCAACGCCTGACCATGACCGATATTTCGAAGAATCACGATTCAGTGGCGGACGTTTCAACGGCGAAACAATTGGGGAGTATTTTGGCAGGGTTAGAGGAGACGGCGCGCTTCTAATTGTGCGAAATGACACCATATTGCTCGAAGAATATTATGGAAACTTCAACTCACTATCTCCTGCAAATATATTCTCGATATCTAAAGCTATTACTGCTTTATTGTGCGGTATAGCTGTTGATGAAGGCTATATTTCAATAAATAACCCCATTACTAAGTACATTCCAGAGCTGGAAAGTGCCGACGACCATTTCAAGCAGCTTACAATAGCAAATCTCCTTGATATGCGCACCGGTCTCGACTTCAAAGAAGATTATGGATGGAATCCGTTATCTAAAATGGCAAGCCTTTATTATGGAGACGATGTCGTCAGCCAGTTTAAGAAACTGCATTTCAAAGAAGAACCCGGCAAATCTCATTATTATAATTCAATGGCCACAGCATTGCTCGGCGTAGCAATAGAAAGAGCTGTCGGAAAGCCATACTCAGCATATTTGGAAGAAAAAATATGGAAACCTCTTGATATGGAAACGGATGCTTATGTCTCATTGGATGATAGAAAACACCGACAAGCGAAAGCTTACGGCGGCATCGTATCTAATGTAAGGGACCTTGCCAAAATCGGGAGGCTATACCTGAATGGCGGCGTCCACAACGGAAAAAGAATTATCAGTAAAGAATGGATCGACCGCTCTGTGAAATCCTCATTTGACAACGAGGCCTATTCATTTGGCTGGAACAACATCATAACAAGAATCGATGGCAAAGACGTAATAACTCCAAGATTTTTTGCTTTAGGACTTTACGGCCAGG
The DNA here is from genome assembly GCA_947176515.1 of uncultured Bacteroidales bacterium. Classification (GTDB taxonomy): domain Bacteria; phylum Bacteroidota; class Bacteroidia; order Bacteroidales; family Muribaculaceae; genus CAG-873. Next base: position 1,501 of record CAMWQZ010000276.1, read on the forward strand.
TTATATTTTGCGACCCAACGCAAAATATAATTTTCGTCACTTTAGGCGAGAAGAAGGGATGTGAATATCATTTGCTATTTGATGATTTCTGCAACATATTAAATAATAATAATTAAATTTCAACCATTTAAACTATATTGCATTGGCTACTAAAACTTTAAATCCGATTGCCGGGGACGGCAGGGCAGCTCACCGAGAGGGTTGGGTCGACGCGCTGCGCATCGTCGCTTGCGCTATGGTCGTGCTAAGTCACTGCTGCGACCATTTCACGGCTGCATTTGACTCTAACTATACATTCTTCATCACCGGCACAGCCATCGGCAGTCTCGTGCGACCGTGTGTGCCGCTATTCGTTATGATGACAGGTGTGCTTCTGCTCCCAATCAATAGCAGCGTGACGCTCAGCGGATTTTACAAGAAACGTGTCTCGCGAGTATTAATAGCGCTGATTTTCTGGTCTCTGCTGTTGCCAGTGATGTGCTACTTCTACTTTAATTCGGCAGGCGGAAACTCCGTCAATCCGGCCGTCGACCTTACGGCTTACACCCAGTCAGGCCTGTGCAACCGCCTGTGGAGCTGGATATTTAATTTTAACTACGACACCACGCCGCTGTGGTATCTTTACATGCTCTTAGGCCTCTATCTTGCCATGCCGATTGTCGGTTCATGGCTTAACACTGCCAGCCGCAAAGACCTCCGCACGGTGCTCATCGTGTGGTTTGCCACGCTTTTCATCCCGATTATAAAAATCGTAGCTCCTCACTGCGGCTATGTCGGCAATTACGGCAATCTCGACATCTGGGGCGGCTGCGACTGGAATGTCTATGGAACGTTCTATTACATGTCAGGATTTATGGGCTACATCCTTTTGGCCTACTACATGGTGAAATATCCCCTGTCGTGGAGCAACCGCAAGCTGGCTGTCATCGGCAGCCTGATGTTTGCCGCTGGCTTTGCCATGACGTTCGGCGGCTATGTGCTGCTCCAGGAATATTTCCCCGGCAACTACGCCTATCTTGAGATCGCATGGTGGTTTACCGGCATCAACGTATTCATTATGACGTGGCCCGTATTCGAGTGGTTCAGACGCTCGTCCATCCGTCCTCGCAAGGCGCTTGCATATCTTGCCGGGCTAACGTTTGGCATCTACCTCTGCCACTTTTTCTTTGTGATGGTGGGCTATGACCTCTTCAACATTGCGTCTCTACCGGCAGTGGTGAGAATAGCTTTAAACCTGATTTTCACATTCAGCTGCGCTGCCCTCCTCACCGCTCTCCTTAAGAGCTGGAAAGTTACCCGGAGGTTTGTATCTTAATTTCGGCATTACATTTTGACTCTTAAGACTCACCAATATGTACGGACATGCCTTTGGCATGTAGCTTAAAGTATTAATAATCAATCCGACATGCCAAAGGCATGTCCGTACAAGATAATGTATTAAGATTTTGTTTGGGGTGGGTAATCGAGGGTGTAGTGGAGACCGCGTGACTCTTTGCGCTCTTTGGCCTGAAGCATGATGAGATAGCCGACGTTGATGATATTGCGGAGCTCGCAGATTTCGCGCGATGCTTTCGAACATTTGAAAAGTTTTTCGGTCTCTTCATAGAGTATGTCGAGACGGTTCCATGCACGGTCGAGGCGCAGGTTGCTGCGAACGATTCCGACGTATGTACCCATAATCTGGTTCACCTCCTTAATGCTCTGTGTGATAAGCACCATTTCTTCGGGATGGCGTGTGCC
>CAMWQZ010000277.1 GCA_947176515.1 uncultured Bacteroidales bacterium
AACCAAGAATCAGCCGAGACAAATGCTTACCAGCCTTAAACGAATAAACCTTAAAGTAATATTTTATACTGCGTCGCGGTTTGACTCCAGCCGCATCAACGAGTATCAATTTACTGACATCGTGGCGCGAGGAGTATAGAATCCCTACTCGCCCACCGAAAGAATGTCCCAACAGAATGGGTGAGTCAATGCCAAGTTTAGCTATAAACTCTTCAAGCATTTCCACATAATCTTCCACCCCCCAAACATCTTTTGGCTCAGATGATGCACCAAAACCGGGCAGGTCAAGATTATATACGGTATGCTGCTCTGCGGCAATGGCAGCAATGGACTTAACCGTAGCATTGCTACAACCCCATCCATGCATTATTATCATCGCCGGTCCGTCGCCCGACTGGTCATAGTTAAGCTTTATGCCGTCTTTTAGAACTATTTGCTTTTCCATGTGTAACAATAGTACAATTCATCTACAAAGGTAACTAATGCGTTGTGGAACTACAAATATTTTTTCTTAGAACCACACAATTAATTCGACCGAAACACGATTGCCATCGCCGTCCACAGTCACATGGCTTTTGGGATAGAAATATTGCTCATAATTCAAACGCAGATCCAGTCCGGCCTTTTCACGAAGATGGCTCATTGTTATACCGCCTGTCAAACGATTTCTCGCCGGCTGATCTGCAATTAGCACACCTTCAATTCGAGTGCCAGAGCTATGGTCTGTCGCGCCGTCAAAACGACCTTGAAATGACATCTGGTTGAACCACTCAGTTTTAATCGGCAAACGGTAGTCAACCATGAAATTATAGGCGTGGCATGCAGCAGCATGTTTGTTCGTGTAATGCTTATAGGCGTATTCCGCTTCAGTGTACCATCGTCCTGCCGACCATGAGAAGGCTGCGTCATACATGTTTATACGAATAGCATCAGGGCATCGCGATTCGAAAGCGCCCTCCACAAAACAATTACCAAAATAATAACGAGATTTAATGGCATATACATAGTCTTTCTGCCAGACCTCATGTTTTGTCATTACCGCCGAATTGAACACGCCGCCTTCGGCATAAAGCCGGGCAAAACGAGCATTCCATCCTAACTTTACTCCTACGCCTCTGAAGCTACCCACATAAGTGCCTACAAAGGAATGATTGGTAAACAGGTAGTCCTCAATAAACTTAGTAGCATCTACTGAAAACGGCACTCGCATCTGACCTGCCATGATTTTCAGACCACAATTTGACTTCAACGTGGTAAAAGCGTCAAGAATCTTGATGGCCCCTTTATCACAAAAATCTACCTGAAAAAAGTAAGATGCAAAGTCTGTAACGTTTCCACTTAGGTTTACGCGAGCATTAGCCACCTGAAAGCGGCCTTCCTTACTGCCTGAAGTCAATTGTTCAAAGCGCGAACGCATTACGCCATGAACTTTTGGCATATAGTTCGTTACAGCCGAGTTAATGCCATCGGCACCCACACAATATAAGAACGACGCGGCCATGACCGCGCCGATAGAAAAACGTTTAATATTAATAATCATATATTAATTCGAGATCATCAAGATATAACACAGAGCCAGCACCACCTGTAAAATAGTCGCCATATTTACTTGCAGATGCAGTAATGAGGATATATTTTGGTACACGTTGCGTTGAATTGTACTTTAGTTCAAATTCAAACGGTATATATTCCTTTATTGTCTCACCAAATTCAACTTTTCCATAAGCTATTACGATAGAAGATTCAGGGTCAAATAGCTGTCGATTTTTAGGATTTGTTCTAATTTCGAATGGTTCTGGAGCATCAATCAATGAGCACCATACTATACATGTATCAGGTTGACCTATTATTGATGTAAAGCCTTCGGTCGCATGACTGATGGGCACATCATTATACTTCAAGTAACCACGCAATTTTGTCGGGCGTTGTTCAAATTCCTTACCTAAGCTCAAGATGCCATTTGTGCCATCAGTCCTTACAAATCTACCTACAAATAGATTACCGGCAGCCAGCTTACCGATAGAGCCGATACCGACAAAACGCGTTTCGAGTTTCGCCGCCCACCCTGTGCCGGATGATGTGTCTTCGGTTGGCACACTATTTGACGTTCCGAGCGTTGTGGCGCCCTTATTTCCAGTGTCCCAGAATTGCAATCCACCTTCCGGCCAAGGGTTCCACACTTTGCCATCAAGCCACCATTCGTCAAGCATATTATTAGGCACCTGCATGATTGGGCCTGTGGTAAACTCGATAGTTTCTCCATATTCTGCATCAGAGAATGCGCGAGCTTCGTATTTAGTCAAAGGGCTTAGATGGATTAGTCTTGCATAGAACGAACCTCCATCAATTGTAAGCCAATCATTTGGCACACGCGTCCACTGAGAGTCACCTGACAGGCGATACTCTACGCCGTTATTCTTGCCTTCTTCGGCTTCGCCGTAAACCCATGCTACAGATGTCCAAGAGTCGACTCTGACCGTTGACACAGTGCTTTCAGTTACGCCAACATACAATTGCCATGTTTCGGTCCTACCGTAAGTGCTGACCGCTACCTCGACTTCATGTGAAAAATCAATGGTCTTGCCGTTAAGGTCAGGCGTCATGGTCGAACCTTCGGGCCCGAGTTTTATGCTCTCGATTTTAATCTTTTTTATGTCAACCTTATCAGAGACATAGGCGATGGCGCGACGTGCCGGTACGTCAATCACTGAAGTTCCGACTTGACCTGCTAAAGTGAAATATCGTGATATGGTCTGATTACCGATGATGGTCCAGTTATAGTCTTGATATAAACGTAATGTAACCGTCAGTGGTTCCGACAAATCAACGGGCTCAGCCAATACATCATCTAATATTTCTGCTCCGGGAGTCAACTGATAGTCAGAAATCTTCACATTATATATATCGGTGGTTTCAGGGAAATATAGGTTTACCTTCATCGCTATTGAGTCAATAATTGCGCCTTGGTCTTGAGTTTCAGCAGTTATTGACAAAAAATTAGCCTGAATGTAAGGATATGGAATGTCATTTTTTATGCACGACGTAAAAATCAGAGGCAAGCAAGCCATGCTGACAGCAGAATATCTTTTAATCCGATGTGATATTGTCATGAGCTATCAAATTAAATAACAATCAATAGTCCGAAGTTGATATTGAATATGTTGAATCTAAAGTTTGCGCCGCTCGTAAAGCGATGTCCTTCGTCAACCCCGTCAGTCGACTGTTTTTCCTTACGC
>CAMWQZ010000278.1 GCA_947176515.1 uncultured Bacteroidales bacterium
CTCAAACCTCGCATCGAAGCAGAGAAAGCAACTACATGCTCCTCAAGTGCCGGAAAAATCCTTTTTGCTACTGTCAAAGGCGATGTGCACGACATTGGTAAAAATATCGTGTCAATCGTGCTCGAGTGTAATAATTACGATGTGATTGACCTCGGCGTAATGGTTCCTGCCGAGGCGATTGTTGCCGCTGCTAAAGAGCATAAGCCCGATATCATCTGCCTATCTGGGCTTATCACACCATCGCTCAGCGAAATGGTCAATGTTGCTGAAAAACTGAATGACGCCGGCATCACTACTCCGCTGATAGTCGGTGGCGCAACCACTTCTAAGCTCCACACCGCTATCAAAATAGCTCCGCGAACGTCTGCCCCCGTCATCCATGCTCTTGACGCATCGCAAAATCCCATCATTGCCGCCAAACTGCTCAACAACGCTTCACGGCAACAGTATATCGACGAGATTACGGCTGAGTATGAAGAAATAAGGTCTTATCATTGTGAAGGCGAAACAAAACTCTTGCCTCTCACCGAAGCTCGCAAACATAAGCTGATGATTGACTGGGCAAAGCGCCCCACCCCGACACCTTTACACACGGGTGTCAATCAGCTTGGCACACTTCCGCTTGACAAAGTGACAGAGTTAATCAACTGGCGTATGTACTTCAATTTCTGGAAACTAAGCGGCGACTTCGTTGACGATTTCCCTTACGACCTTTGTGAGCACTGCACTGCTCAGTGGCTCGCTCGTCACGCTTCAAATCCTAAAGCCGCAGAGGCGCTGAAAGTGTATCGCGATGCAATCACTATTCTCGGCGAATGTAATGCAACCGTGCGCGGCGTGGTTGGCATCTTCCCGGCGTGGAGCGAAGATGATGACACCATCATTGTCGGCGGTCAAGCTTTCCCCATGCTTCGCCGACAGGAGCCCAACGCCGACGGCGTCTGTCTGAGTCTGGCTGATTTCGTAATGCCCCATAATCTTGGCGAAGACTACGTTGGCGCATTTGTTGTCAGCGCTGATGCGTCTGACAAACTCGTTGAGATTGAGAATGATAAATATTCATCAATGGTGCTTCGCGCTCTGCTTGACCGACTGGCTGAAGCCGGAGCAGAGTACCTCCACCGCTATGTCCGCTGCCAGTATTGGGGCTACAATCCTGATGTGACAGCCACAACTGCCGACCTTTTGGCAGGCAACTACCAAGGCATACGTCCTGCGATGGGTTACCCGATGACTCCCGACCAATTACTTAACCATCAGATAGCAAAGCTCTTGTCATTCGACAGCATTGGCGTCACATTGACCGAAAATGGCGCTATGACGCCACCGTCAACCGTGAGCGGCCTATACATCGCCCACCCCGACGCTCGGTATTTTATGGTAGGGAAAATTGGCGATGACCAGCTCAGTGATTACTCCCGTCGCCGCGCCATCGCCAAAGACCGTATGCGCAATATCCTCAATAAAAATCTTTAGAAGTGGAAAGATATGCCAAAATCAAGGTCTACCCTGACAATCCTACCATTGTTTGTTTGTCCTGAATAACGTTGATAAATTACTCCATCTAACATTTTGACGCCACCTGTTATACCGACATTTTGCGCAACCAGAAATTCTATGCCAAACGACATATTTGTTCCGTAACCATAATCATAGTTTCGGCCCAAGAGTTCTTCACCACTTGTAGCAACTTCTCTCGACATCACCATGCCTATGCCAAGCGCATAGCGGAGTGACCACTTTGGCGACTTCAACAGAATTCGGCCAGCTAACTGTGGCGCAAAGTAATGGAGACCCCAACGTTCATGAAACTTTACGATAGTCATACCAGTATACTCAGTACAACCAACTCCTGTAAAATATCCATTATATAGAAATCCAAAACCTATTTTCTTTTTGGAAATCCATTCATAACCGATATTTACTTCGCCACTAAAATGAGGTTCGCCTGATGTTACATTGCCCATATCAACCTCAGTAAGAATCAGAGCCGGTCCACCTGAGACGTTGATAAAACTGCCTGTATTGCGCTGCAATTTCATTTCTTTGGTGTCTTTCACTATGGCCGCTTCTGCCGCCGCTGGCTCATCCGCCCTTAGTGCAAGCGTTCCAAACAGAACAACCGAGACGATAAGGATACTAAGTTTTTTCATGAAAAGTTGTGTTTAATTGATTTTGACACAAATATAGAGTTAATTATTCATTTTTCAATCATAAATTATTCATTTTCTTCATTCCGCGTCATAAAATGAGACATATCTGTTGTAATTTTGCGCCATGAAAACTATCCACGGCCACAACGCTGACAAATATTATTGGACCAACCGTGCGTCAGTCCATCATATCGAGCGAATAAGCGCATTAGCCGAACTGGCTGCCTCGCCTGAAGAAATTCTGGCGAGCGGTGAGCCTTGTTATATAACTCACACTGTCTCAACCATGCTCAGTGCCGACGGTCACCGGCGCTATGAATTTATGATTGAATATGATATTTACAATCCCTCGCAGGGCATATATTTCGGCTGCAAATCTGTGACATTATATGGACATGACCATAAATCAGAGACTGCCAACGCGCTGGCTGACTGGCAGCTCGCACGCCCCTTCGTAACCCTGCGGCTCAACAATGTCTTTGTAGACAAAGACTTCACCTACCGCTACAAAGACACTGACAACGACGCAGACCTTACATTTTGGCCGTTCTGGATTTCGCTCTACGAGGACGAATCGCCGGTCGATGTCGCCGTGCGCGCCCTCAAAATAATCGCCGGCGTTTACGATGAATTAATCGGTGGAAAACTTCCTGAATACCAAGCTACTTCTATAGTAAAAACAGAATCCAGCCAAGTCCGCACTGCCTTTACTCACCAAGCATACGACAATTTCCTCCACCAGATATCCAAATACATCAGCGAAGTGTCGCCTCTCAAAGATCGGACTCACAACCTCTCGCTCGGCAGACAATTTATCGAATATTTCCTCGTCAACGCTGAGCGTCATGGTCTTATCCATCGCGCCCCGAGCTACGAATGTGCCTGGATGATGGATGCGCGCTACAGCGACGTTGACTTTAACGCCATGATTAAATCCATGATTGAAGAACTGCAAATCCGTCTCGGCATCAGCGGTATGAAAACACCGTGGAACGACGCAATCCGCCTATTTATGCGCAGAGACGAACGCCCCTACAAACTCCAAGTTAAAACCCTGCCTATCAAAAGCGACACC
>CAMWQZ010000279.1 GCA_947176515.1 uncultured Bacteroidales bacterium
AACCTCCGGAAGAAATCGGGCCCCTGAGCTTGACGCGAATTCCGAGGAGTAGCTCGAACCATCCGACCTTATAGTGTTGCTTGGGGAGATTGAAATGAGCATCCTCGCCCCAGTAAGAGCCGTCGACGGTGACATTTTCGACAATGTAATTAAATGACGAGAGACCATAGCGGACTCCGCCGAAGAACTGATAGTCAGGCGACGAGTTATAGAGGAAGTTATAATTCAAGCCGATGCGGAAAAAGGGGCTGACGGGCGACGAATAGGTGAAATTGTTGCCCGAAGGGGTGCTTTTTGCCTGGCCAAGACCAGCCTCAAACACAGGTTTGTAGCGATTGTGGAGGCTGACCTCAACAGCGGCGCTGAAAAGACCATATTTCTGGCCGATAGCTCGCATTATCGGGTCCCAGACGTCGAGGCTGACCGATGCGTCCTGCCAGAGGGGATATTTCATCTTCACCACGGGGATGAGGGCTGTGGAGTCAATCCAAGTCTCGCCTGAAACGGTGTCGACATAGACTGTGCGCCCCTGTTCGTCATGGTAATGGGTCGAACGGGCGATGCGCGCCTGAAGGATGCGCGCACTGTCATTGCGCGCCTCGTTGACGCTCTGGGTCACGGTTGCCGGGGTCTCAACGGGGTTAATGCGGCGTTTTGACTGGCCGGCAGCCGACATAGCCGAGAGGCAGAGCGCGGTCAGGACGAGGATTAGCGGACGTATGTGGCTGATACTTTTCATTGGCCGTCAGGTTGAACGCGGAAATAGATATTGACATAGACCTTGTCGATATTGGTAATCAGTGAGTCGATTACCTCGACATGATGGATAAGATGGTCGGTGTATGTCATTTCGGTTATCTGATATTTGTAATAAGCGCCGCAGTCAGCCGAAGCAAAGAAGGGCACACTGGTGTAGGCAAACTTTATGGTGTCGTTGAACTCCTCATAATCGAGGTCTTTCCACTTGTAGGCGAAACACCACGCCACGTTGTCGTGGGTGGGCCGCATTGGGAGATAGACCTGCGAAACGACGTTGCCAGGGGCGCTCAGCACACTGTCGTTTGGCTGGCCGATGCCCGTAATCTCGATTGAATCGAGGCCGATGGTCTGGTCAGTCGTGGCATCGAGGAACTTTGCGAGAGGCACGGCGTTGCGGTTCTCGGTGCAGCCGGTGGTGTTGCAAGAGGTCACCGACGCAGCGAGGGAGATCGCCGCGCCAAGGGCGAGAGCGTAGATTGGCAGGCGGTTCATCATTCTAAAACTTCGTCAATCTCATAATCATTGCGCGAGGGCGAATTGCGCACGACCAGCTCGCCGACAAATCCGGCGAGGAAAAGTTGCGAGCCGAGTATCATCATTACCAGCGACAGATAGAAATAAGGAGAGTCGGTCACGAGTATGTAATTGTAGCCGTGGTTCATGTTCCAAAGCTTCACGGCGCCGACAATCACCACGGCGATAAAGCCGAGGATGAACATCAGGCTGCCGAGCAGACCGAAAAAGTGCATCGGTTTTGCGCCGAATTTGCCTGTGAACCAAAGCGTGGCGAGGTCGAGATAGCCGTTGACAAAGCGGTCGAGTCCAAATTTGGTCTTGCCGTATTTACGCGCCTGATGGTGCACGACCTTTTCGCCTATGCGAGTGAAGCCGGCGAGTTTGGCAAGGTAGGGGATATAGCGGTGCATGTCGCCGTAGACCTCGATACGCTCTACGACCTTGTGGCGATAAGCTTTAAGACCGCAGTTGAAGTCGTGGAGATTCTTGATGCCGCTGACGCGCCGGGCAGTGGCGTTGAAAAGCTTTGTCGGGATAGTCTTCGACAGGGGGTCGTAGCGCTTCTGCTTGTAGCCCGACACGAGGTCGTAGCCATCGGCAGTAATCATGCGGTAGAGTTCGGGGATTTCGTCGGGGCTGTCCTGAAGGTCGGCGTCCATGGTGATAACAACGTCCCCTTTAGCGCGACGGAAGCCAGTGTTGAGCGCCGGCGATTTGCCGTAGTTGCGGCGGAACGACACGCCCTTGACCGCCGGGTTTGTCTTTTGGAGCGACTTTATGACCGACCACGAATCGTCGGTAGAACCGTCGTTGACAAATATTATTTCATATGTAAAGCCGTTATCGTCCATGACGCGCGCAATCCAGCGCTCGAGTTCGGGGAGCGACTCGGCCTCATTATATAATGGTACGACAATAGAAATATCCATTTCCTTGTGAGTTAATATCAATTAAATTGCGCCGGAGGAGGTGGGGGCGGCAGAGTGGGGCGAGAAGTGGCGCGCACTATTGCTGCCACAATCATTGATAACAGCGAGCCTGAAAATACACCGGCCCAGATGATTTGTACCGCAGTGCCGCCGGCGGTCGGCAGTATATGAGAGTCTTTAGCTTTCTGCAGCAGCGTCACCATCTCATGGGCGTCGGGGCTGTCGACCGTGCCATAGACCTCGATTGCCATGTCGACAATGTTAGTGATGTAGGCAGGGTTGATGAAGCGCAGATAGACATAGGCGGTCAGGGCCATCAGCAGCGAGCCGAAAAAGAAGATGCATATGCCGTGGAGCCATAGGGCTGAAAATTGGCTGGTGCAGTTGTCGGCGCGGTAGCTGCGGCGCAAAAAGAAAAAGATGATAAACGGCACGGCTATGAACATAGCCGCTGAGGCTATACCGGCAAGCGCTGAGTAGATGGAGGTCACCATCGCTAAGAAGAGCAACGACAGATAGATGCCAAACCAGAAGCCGTCGTCGGCTCCGCGGCGGTAGATTGACTTGCCTTTGCCTTGTGATTGATTAAAGAATGACATATTAGTAGCTGTTAGACTGCAAAGTTAATGTAAATTATTGTGACACACAAAAGCCTGAAAAATTAAATCTCGCGAAATGACATAAAAAGCGTTAATTATAAGGCGGTTTGAGAATTTTAAACTATCTTTGCCCCCGAAAATCAAATTAACACAATGAAACGTCAGATCGTCAAACTATTAGCCATACTGGCAATTATCGCAGTCTCAGGTTTGGCTGCTAATGCCCAATTCCGATATGCAGCCATCGTCGGCGGTGAGCATACTAACTTAAAATTCAAGCAGGACCTTGTCACCATATCGCCGACGCTCGGCTATCAGGCAGGTGTGCAGGGCGAATTGATGTTCCCCGGCATTGGCTTCGGCATGGATTTGGGATTGCTCTATAACCAGTTGGGAGCAAAAGTCAATCTCGGCGAACGTAAGA
>CAMWQZ010000280.1 GCA_947176515.1 uncultured Bacteroidales bacterium
CCCATTCGGCGCATAACTGCTCCACGGAGTCGTTTGACTGCATCAAAAGACGTCCAGCCTAAGGGTTTATTAATATATAAGACTTCCCCGTCTATAAAATTCATTGGAACATCAATTAAATATTATGCAGAGGACGCCGACGATAAGACAATAAACCGCAAACCACACAAGTTTACCCTTCTTAACGATTTCAAGCATCCACTTACAAGCTGCACAGCCAACTAAAAACGATGCCAAGAAACCAACTATCATCGGCACCCAACCGATTTCAGCTGCTGACGACGTAGCCGGCTCGGTAATCATATCTTTTATGTCAAGCAACGCCTGTCCTAAGATTGGTATAATAACCATCAAGAACGAGAATCGTGCAACTTGCTCGCGTTTGTCACCAATCAAAATACCCGTAGCAATCGTAGTACCTGAACGTGAAAGGCCAGGCAATACAGCTATAGCTTGGGCACAGCCAATTATAAACGCATCCACCATAGTGATGTTTCGCGGAGTATATGCGCGCTTACCTTTTGGAGAGTCATCAAGCGGACGAGTTCTGAAAAAATAGCTGAACGATAGTAGGGCTGCGGTAATCAGCAGACAAATTCCTATAACAGCAAGATTCTTATCAAAGAAGCCTTCGATTGTATCTTTGAAAAATACTCCAACAATTCCCACTGGGATACATGATATTAAAATCTTCACCACAGTATTGAAATTATCGTCGCGACGCCATGTGAAAAATGACACACAAAGGGGGGCAAACTCTCTCCAGAGTATCACAATCGTACTGAGCACGGTTGCAACATGAAGCATAACGTCAAATTCGAGACTCGCTTCCGGGTCCAGATTTAGTCCTAATAATTTGCCACATATCTCAAGATGACCCGATGAACTTATAGGCAAATATTCGGCCAGGCCTTGCACAATACCCATTATAAGGGCGTTAATCCAATCCATAATTATAGTTTATTTTTCTGTTTTAGGACGTATAACGATAGCTATTGCCATTGCCACAAAACCGACGAACGCTAAAAACGGACCGACCACAATGCGGCGCGCACTGAATATGTCAGGATTAAATTCTTCAGGCGTTGAGCTTCCTCCGAGCATCAATAAAAATCCTACTACTATTAGCAATCCTGCCACAGCCATGCCGATAAAATTATTCTTGGTGAGCGGCATAGTCTGTCTTTCCTCCTTAATTAACCCGGCATCTTTTTCCTTTTTCATTATATCTTTCTTAATTAGTTTCCTTTATTTCATAAACATATCATCGTAGTCTGCCCTCAAATAGCGGTTCGTCGCAAACAATGATGCAATGGTGCATATCAATACGCCGACAATAAACAAGCCGCCAATCACCACTCCACACAGATTCACAGAGAAACACGTTCCGATTAATGGATCAATCTTAGAACCATATGCCAGCCCACCGATTAGCAGTGCTGATGCAATCGCTGCCGAAATCAATCCATTTAGCGCCCCTGCGAGTACAAACGGCTTGCGTATAAATCCGCCCGTCGCGCCCACAAGTTTCATTGTATGGATGACAAACCGTCGCGAATAGACCGCAAGATGAACCGTATTATAAATCAGTATGATTGAGATAACGAGAAGCGCCGTCGCTACTGCCAATAGTATCCAACTCACCCTGCCAAGCGTGGCGTTAACCGAGGCTATCATGGTGCTTTCAGTCAAAACAGACTCAATGGCGACATCCTCATTCAGACGTGCGCTTATCGTTTCGATACTGTCTACTGACGCATATTCTGGAGTCACTTTGACATCAAATTCTGCTCCAAACGGATTTATATCGAGCAATCCGGCTATATCTTCACCGACATATTGCGATTCAGTTGCCATTATTTCATCGGCTGAGGAATAGACGTAACCGGCAACATAAGGCTCACTGTTAAATATTTTTTTCAGACGGTTGACGTCGTTATCTGTCGCTTCTCGCTCTACTTTTACAATAAAACCGAGATTACTTTTTAACATATCTGCACCTGAATGTCCGGCAATACCTATCACCGCTAACACTCCTAATATCAAGAGCACCAACGATACACTTACTATTGCCGTCAATTGTGAGCCAAAAGTCGATATGCGATTTGAGCGTTTCTGAGCCATAATTTTGTGCAAAATTAATACATTTGAAACCGTTTGTCAAGTCATCAACCTATTTTTACGTCTCTCGTTTCACTTATTTTGTTTAAATTTGCACTCTGTAATATTATTGTAAATCGTGCGAAAAGTGCAAACGAATAAATCACGTGTCATCGCAGCTATGCTTCTGCTCCTGTTCCTGAGTTTTCAGGGAGGGCGCTCGCTATGCTATCACACTCACATTTTCGGCGATAAAATAATCTCTCACTCTCACCCTTTTAATAATCCAGACAGGCAACATAGCTCTGAAGAGCTAATCTCTATTGCGCAAATAGGCATCACATCCATGACCGATGATGTCCCGGTTTTGGACAACCTGTCGCCACTGCTGCTGTCTGCTTCTATTATAACAATACGTGTTAACCACCAATCCTTTACTGGTTATTATCAGCCAATCCTCGGACGTGCACCCCCGACATTTCACACAGCGTTGCTATAAACTCCTCATTAATTATTTCTCTTAAACTCTGATACAAAGCTTTTGCTGCAGCCTGACCGCTACAGCGATTGCTATGTGTCATCATTCCCCAACTCTGTATGAAATTACGTCTTTTGGTGAGCGTCTCTATCGCTCTCCTTGCCAATGCCCTACATGCATATACCATAGAAGGTATAATCATTGACAAACATAGTGGCGAACCTGTGTCGTTCGCTTCCGTTGCTATCGTTGGCTCGTCAGCAGCTACAATGAGCAACGACGATGGCTCCTTCACGCTCAAAGGCAAGCTTACAGGCTTACACACTTTGAAAGTTTCGATGGTCGGCTATGACACATATGAAACATCAGTTGATTTAACAGACAGCAGTCCGATAACTCTCACCATTCCCCTGCGCGAAAATTCCGTCACTATGGACGAGCTCGTTGTCTCTGCCAATCGTAACGTTGTTAAGCGATGCGAAGCTCCTGTAGTCGTAAGTGTGCTTAGCAATAAGCTATTCGAAACCGTTAATTCTACCGACCTCGCCCAAAGCCTCAACTATCAATCAGGCCTGCGCGTCGAGAACAATTGCCAGAACTGCGGTTTTCCTCATCTCGGCATTTTCGGTCTTGATGGCGCATATTCTG
>CAMWQZ010000281.1 GCA_947176515.1 uncultured Bacteroidales bacterium
AAATGACCTCTACGTTATCGTGGGCGAGAGTCTCAAACTCCAATAGAGATTGGCGACACGCTCCGCAAGGGGCAACGGGCTCGACAATTTCCTTACCGTCTGTCCCAACGGCAGCAATGGCAATAGCCTTGAAGCGTGCGTCAGGGTAGGCTGCGTGAGCGTAAAATGCGGCTGTACGCTCGGCGCACGTGCCTGATGGAAAGGCTGCATTCTCCTGATTGGAGCCTGTAACGATTTCACCATTGCTCAATTCAATGGCCGCGCCCACACAAAAGCGGCTATATGGTGCATACGACCTTTTGGTTGCTTCACGGGCAAGGTCAACGAGCTTATTCTGGCGGTCGCTCAATTCATCATAACTCAGCTCCACCATCTTCACAACTATTTCTTTCTCTTTCATACGCTTTAATCTTTAACTACGCAAATATAACAAAAAAAAGCGCTATGATCACTCACCGCGCTTTCCACAAATCTTCATTCTTAATTCCTAATTTTTAAATATTCATTTTTCATTAATCATTTTTCATTCTACTGTCCATGTCTCGCCGGCAAGAATCATGTCGCGGAGCGTGTCAAAGCCTTTGCGAGCCTTAACCTCTTCGATTTGCATCGACACTCCTTCATTGTAAGTAGGAGCGGCCACGTCACGGATGACGCCGACTGCTAACGGTAGCTTGTCACCGTCCATCATGGCTAACTGTTGGTGGAGGAAATTGCTTTCGCAATGAGCGTCGTGAACAAGCACGTCGTCCATTGTGTAACCGTCCTCGCCGATAGTCACTGCTTTAAGCAGGAAACCGTCCTGAACGAGACCACGATTGCCCTCAGCGCCAAATATCATCTTCTCTCCGTGGCGAAGATGGATGGTCTTCTCAGCGCGCACTGAGCGGTCGGTGATAGGATTATGTATGCCGTTGTTAAAGATAACGCAATTTTGGAGTATCTCTACGACTGACGCGCCCTTGTGACGTGCGGCGGCTGTCAGAACCTCAACAGAAGTTGCGAGCTCGACGTCAATCGAACGGGCAAAGAAGTTGCCGCGAGCACCGAACACAAGTTCAGCCGGGATAAACGGATCTTCGGTCGTGCCGTAGGGTGACGATTTCGACACGAAACCGCGAGCCGATGTCGGCGAATACTGACCTTTTGTCAGACCGTAAATCTTGTTGTTGAAGAGCAACATGTTGATGTCGATATTGCGACGCACGGCGTGAATAAAGTGGTTGCCACCGATGGCAAGTCCGTCGCCGTCGCCTGAAATCTGCCATACGGTCATATCGGGATTGGCGACTTTAAAGCCTGTTGCGATAGCTGCAGCGCGCCCGTGGATGGTATGGAAACCATAGGTGTCCATATAGTACGGCAGACGCGATGAGCAGCCGATACCTGAGATAACGGCAGTCTTGTGAGGCGGCACACCCAGCTCGGCCATAGCCTTGTGGAGCGTGTTGAGGATGGCGTGGTCGCCGCAGCCCGGACACCAACGCACAGAGAGTTTATTCTTATAGTCGGCTGCTGTATATTTCTTATCTTCCATTGCGATTTATTTTTCAATAATTTCGCTAACTTGGTCTACAATCTCTTTAACCATGAACGGCTGTCCCTGCACCTTGTTGATGCGATAAATTTCGGTGCGCGGATATTTAGCCTGCAGATAGTCGGCAAACATACCCGTATTGAGCTCGGCAACGATAACTTTCTTGTAGCGGCTCAGCACCTCGCCAGTGTTAGCAGGCAGAGGGTTGATATAACGGAAATGGGCGAACGCCACGCGGCGGCCTGACTTGTTGAGTTCGTCAGCTGCTGTGTGGAGGTGGCCGTAAGTTCCGCCCCAGCCTACAAGCAGAGTGTCAGCGTCAGTGTCGCCGATAACCTCGAGGGCAGGGATATCGTCAGCGATGCGCGCGATTTTCTCGCGACGTATGTTGACCATCTTTTCATGATTGACGGGGTCAGTCGAGATACCGCCAGTCACAACGTCTTTTTCAAGACCGCCAATGCGATGGGCGCATCCTTCCATACCTGGAACAGCCCAATAACGCACCTTTGTCACCTCGTCGCGAGAGTAAGCGCACCATGAACCGTCACGCATATCTGCCGGAACGTCGGGAGTCTTGATTTCAGGGAACTCGTCGGCCTCGGGAACTCGCCATGCTGACGAGCCGTTGCCGATAAATGCATCGCTAAGCAGGATTACGGGAGTCATATGCTCAACTGCGATGCGGCAAGCCTCAAACGCCATTGTGAAGCAATCGGTCGGAGATGCAGGTGCAACGACCGCCACAGGCGACTCACCGTTGCGGCCATAGAGCGCCTGCATAAGGTCAGTCTGCTCAGTTTTGGTGGGGAGGCCGGTTGAAGGACCACCACGCTGCACGTCTATAACGACCAACGGCAGTTCAGCCATAACAGCCAGACCAATGCCTTCGCTCTTAAGAGCGAGACCGGGGCCGGAAGTAGAGGTGACAGCGAGATTACCAGCAAACGATGCTCCGATTGCCGAGCATACGCCGGCAATTTCGTCTTCCATCTGGCAAGCTTTCACACCGAGGTCTTTGCGCTTGGCGAGCTCGTGGAGAATATCGGTAGCCGGTGTAATAGGGTAAGAGCCTAAGAATAGCGGACGACCACATTTCTCAGACGCCATAATGAGACCCCACGCAGTTGCAGTATTGCCATTGATATCAGTGTAGACGCCGGGACGAGGGTCTTCAGTCTCGACACGGTAGGTAGACACCGAAGCGTGGATATTGTGACCATAGTCATAACCGGCGTCGAGAACCTTGGCGTTGGCCTCATAAACAGCCGGTTTCTTGGCAAATTTGTTTTTAAGATGACGCTTAGCTGCTTCGAGTGGACGATCAAACAGCCAGCACACGAGACCGAGAGCAAAGATATTGCGGCATTTCATCACTGCCTTAACGTCAAGACCGCTGTCAGCAAGCGCAGCCTTGGTCATGGCGGTTACAGGCACTTCGAGTACCTGAGCAGTAATGCCGAGTTCTTTAAATGGTTCGTCAGTCTTAAACTGAGCCTTTTGTAGGTCAGCTTCCTTAAACGAGTCTATGTCGACGATTATAACGCCGCCAGGTTTCAAGAACTTTACGTTCTGTTTCAGGGCGGCCGGATTCATCGCGATAAGTACGTCGCAGCTGTCGCCTGGAGTATGCACACCTGTGCCCACGCTCACCTGAAAACCTGACACACCGCTCAGT
>CAMWQZ010000282.1 GCA_947176515.1 uncultured Bacteroidales bacterium
GGGTTTGATATAGCTATACGATGCCCATAGATTACCCATTGAATTATCCATTGTGCCTCCTAATGATTTTTCATTACGAGTGAGCGTCGAGCCGTCGGGGTAGGTGAACGTTTCGGTATAGTCGCGGTGGGTCTTTAGCTTGTTGGTGAGCTTGAAGTTACCGCCGATGTCCCATTGCGAACGGCCTTTGTTAAACTTTGCGTCGGCGAAGTAGAAACCCCACGCCTGATTGAGCGCCGGTCGAGTCATGGTCTGGAGAGAGCCTCCTACGGTGGGGTTTGTGACGATAACGTTAAGCACATAGTTAGCACCGTTGTATCGTAGACCGGGATTGTCAATCCACTCTACGCGTTTGATGGTCTCGGGAAGCAATGCCCTAATCTGATCGATTGTAGCTGTTCGCCCGTTGATGCGCACTTGGACGGTCTCGCCGGCGGCGGTCACCGAACCCATAACGTCGTTGACCGCCAGCGAGGGAATCATAAGGTTAGTCAGCAGCTGCATACCGTTTTTTGCATTTTCGATTGCGCTTTTCGATGGGTGGTAGATGTCCATCTCGGCTTTGCGTATGACTTTAGGTGCCTCGATGACGATTTCATCAAGTTGCCGTGACGCGAGAGTGTCGACAGGCTCTTGTGTCATTGCACCAAATCCGACTGTTAGTGCGGTTATTAATAGTAGCGTTTTTTTCATCGTCTATATGCGTAGATTATCAGAGTAGCTTTTGATTTTCGACGCAAAGTTAGACCATTTATCGCAAAAAATTCTCAACATTTGTTGATAAATACCCCCCCCCAGTTAAAATTTGTTAATGGTGTCGGTTTGTTCCGCTAAACGCGGAACCCTTTTTTTGGGGTGGAACTACTTGGGCCTGTGGCTGCATTGCGCTAAACGCGCAATTTGCCGCAGGCTAATTAAAAGGCGCGCGGCTACGCCGGGCCTACGCAAACGCGATTCTGAGAATATTAATTTCGAGTCTTGATTAAAAGGCGTTTGCGCTAACGTGGTTATGACTACTGGCTTTTGAACACACTTTTGCGGAGGCGGCTGAGATGGGTTGGGGTGATGTTGAGAAACGAAGCAATATCTTTTAATGAAAACAGCGAGAATATATCTGGGTGGCTGTTGATTAATTCAAAGTAACGTTGCTGGGGTGACTTTGTGTAAAGAGCGACGTAACGGTCATAGACTGTAGAAAAGATTGCTTCGGTTGCGCTCATCACTATTTGCCTAACATTAGGAGAGTCGCTCATCATCTGTGCAACATCAGAGGCTTGGATGCAGTAGATTTCGCATGGTGTTTCGGCGACGATTGAAACACGGGCGGCAATGCTATAAAGTGAAAATGGGAAATCGGCAACAAACTCTCCGGCAAACTCGAAACCGACGACATGGTCAGTGCCGTCGTCAGATGTAGCTACATATTTAAGAGTACCGTTTTTAATGTAACCCAAGTAGCGTGCCACATGCCCCTTGGTTACAAATGCTTCGCCTCGTTGAAATGTAATAAGCTCTCCACGGTTAATGCAGAGGTCACGCCAGAATTCGGTGTTGATACCTTCGATATATGTATTGAAATTTGATTGAGCTGCCATGTATTTAGTTATAGTCAATGCAAAGATAGGCTTTTTTTGACTTTTCCGAAAAAAATGAGTAAGTTTGCATATATAATAATGATAATGATTATGCAACATCCAGAAAACGACGAACAATATATCGGACTGACCGTAAACAGCGGTGTGAGCCAGCCACCATCGGTCAATCCCTATCTCCATAAACGCCCCAAACGCAAACCGCTCCCGACAGCCTCAGAGCTTGTCGAGGGCATATTGCGTGGCGATGTTACTGTGCTGAGTCGCGCTGTCACTCTTGTTGAGAGCCTTGTGCCTGACCATCAGGCTATCGCTCAGGAAGTGATTGAGAAATGTCTGCCATATTCGGGCAATTCACGCCGAATCGGCATCACAGGTGTGCCCGGAGCCGGCAAGAGTACGTCGATTGATGTGTTTGGACTTCATGTCCTCCGCAATGGTGGAAAATTAGCTGTCCTTGCAATCGACCCATCGAGCGAACGCACAAAAGGTTCAATATTGGGCGACAAAACCCGAATGGAGAAATTGTCGATTCATCCGTCAGCTTTTATCCGCCCCAGTCCTTCGGCCGGTTCGCTGGGAGGCGTAGCGCGCAAGACTCGCGAGACTATAGTGCTATGTGAGGCTGCCGGTTATAACAATATATTTGTAGAGACTGTCGGTGTAGGTCAGAGCGAAACGGCCGTTCACTCGATGGTTGACTTTTTCTTATTGATTCAGCTTGCCGGGACGGGCGACGAACTGCAGGGCATAAAGCGTGGCATCATGGAGATGGCCGACGGTATTGTTATTAATAAAGCAGATGGTGATAATATCGACCGTGCACGTTTGGCACAAGCTCAGTTCCGCAGTGCGTTGCATTTGTTTCCGCCAACAGCGTCGGGCTGGTCGCCGGAAGTGCTGACATACTCAGGATATTTCGAACTTGGTATCCCCGAGGTGTGGGATATGATTGACCGTTATTTTGAGTTTGTGACCGCCAACGGTTATTTTGAACGTCGTCGCAGCGAGCAGTCACGCTACTGGATGTATGAGACAATCAACGAGCAATTACGCGCGCACTTCTATAATAATGAAGAAGTGGCAGCCCGGCTGGCGACTGAGGAGGCGGCAGTGTTGGCTAATCGTCGCAGTTCGTTTGTGGCTGCTAAAGATGTGCTCGATTTTTACTTTCAGAATCACTAAAACAAGAATATGAAACGAATATTATTGCTATTGCTAACCGCAGTGATGTCGTTGGGAGTGGCTTATGCTGCTGATGACAAAGACATAACCTTTGCGGAGAAAAGCTATGACTTCGGCACGGTCAAAGCTGATGCGCCGATAGTCGAACATGAATATGTATTCACCAATAATACTGATGTTCCGCTGACGATTATGTCGGCATCGGCAACATGCGGCTGCACACGGGCAAAATATACAAGCGAGCCTGTCAAACCTGGCGGTCAAGGTAAGGTTATTGTGACCTTTATGCCTAAGGGACAACGCGGCTTTATCAGTAAGAATGTGAAGGTGCGTTATAAGGTGTCTGGCAAAAAGGTGAAGAATCTTACCCTGAAAATCAGTGGGACGGTCACTCCATAAAAGTTATTTCTATTTAGACAGGGCATAACGC
>CAMWQZ010000283.1 GCA_947176515.1 uncultured Bacteroidales bacterium
CAAACCTGCGGCTGCATGCCGCTAAGCGCGCCATTTGCGGCAGGCTAACATTCACGCCCGGCTAAACGCCGAGCTCGCGCTAACGCGCTGTTGCCTGTCAGCTTTTTTAGGAAATGACACAAAATATCCTCAAATTTTATCTGTTAACAAAATTTAACAACGGGGGGGGTAAATATGTAACTTATTGGTAATTTTGCTTTTTACTAATTCAAACCAATTAAATTCTTTTTTATGAAGACAATCATTAAATCTATCCTTGCCGTGGCGGCTTTATCATCAATCGTCCCGGCCAAAGCCGAAATCATTGACACCGGTAAGCGCTTGGATGCGCCTTTAAACTTTATATTGAAGAGATTCTCGATAGATAAAGAACCCAGGCTAATTGCTTGCGATTGGGATGAATATTATTACCCTATGAAACAGGTTAAAATTTATGATGATAATTTTAATGAAGTCTCTTTTTTCATAATTCCCGATTACCAGAAGGTCACATGTGATTATACATATTATCACGCAGTAACAGTACCGAGTGGAGTGAAGGTGCGTAGTACAGAAAACTACCCTATGGGAGATGTTGCTAAAGAAGACTTTATTAATCGTTATATAGGTCAGTCAGATTATCGCGTGGAAACGCATGAAGATGAAGTTTGGGCGTTGAGCAATAACGAGAATAATTATTTTTATTACAAATATTTTGGTTACGATTATCCAGAAGCATTACAGGTATGGAGGAGCGGTTCCGTCTTTTATCGCCGTATATTTTATGATTATGACGGATGGACATCAAGCGGCGAATATGGTGAACCAATTACCTATACATCTGAATATAGTCCTGAAATAGCTTATATCGAGTTAAGGGATGCTGAAGGTCACGATTGTGAAAATTTTAATTTTACCCAGACTTTGTTTAATACTGATGCGAATTTTGAGTGGCTTGTGGAGATACTTGAAATTGTTGATGTTTCTTACTACGATGAATATAATAAAGTAGAAGGGAAAGAGGTCAAGTGTACCGGCTACAGGGTTGAGTCTCAGGATGGATCTGTTGTTACGGAATTTAAGTCACCTGTTGGGTTATATTTTAGAGACGATCCGCAACTCTATGTAATGGGAGATAAGAATTATCTTGTAATAAGGTCGAGTGATGTTAGTGGAGCTCACTTCTATTATGTCGTTTATGAAATCAACCCCGAGGATGCGTCTGTTAAGATGGTTGGTGAGCCGCATCGCGTAAGTGTTGACCCGACTACGCCTCGCCGTGGCACTTTGGTTAACGTTGACCTTGGAAATCCGGCTACCGAAGGTTGTAAAATCGTTGTAACATCAGCATCTGGTAGAGATGTAATGACCAAGGCGGTTGAACCGGGCTCTATGGGTACAACTATCGACACCGCCCGTTTCGAGAAAGGCATGTATATCGTAACCGTAACCGATGGCAAGACCATTCGCGAAAACACCAAGATTATTATCCGATAATACAGTGAAGTAATACAAGAAGGATAGGCTGAGCTATTGGTCTATCCTTCTGGTATTAACTCAAAATGTTTGCCGAGGCTGACGTTAAGACCGACAATGTGGTCAGCCGGGGACTATTCGATTACCAATAGGTAGGGGTTCTCCTCGTTATCGGTGTCTAATTCCATTATAAAGCCGTTGTCGTTATGGCATGCGATTATCGTAATTGGAAAACGAGGATCTGATTCGGGGACCAAATCATTTTCAATTGTAGTCCCATCGTCTATGATGTAAAACTGAGTCTTGCCGTCCCTGCTTACCCCGAGATATTTTTTCCCGTCAGGAGTTGAAAAATTGATTAATGCGTCATTGCCATGTGCAGCTGTACACATTATTTCAATATAGTTTTCTTTAATATATTTATGTTGGCCCATCATCCCTTGAGATTCGTAGGCATCAGTGTTGGCTTTCATAGTTACGAATCTATCATTCGGATTTATGATTGGACGCATGCCAAATGTATCGGCATCAATATAATATACGGCTGCTTCATTTGTCCCGTTAATTTGATTGTACACCATATTACCCAAACGATGGAAGGCAATAGATGAGTGTGCAGAATTAGCAAAGTCGAGTTCCAAAAACTCACGTCGTATATTGCCTTTATCGTCTATCGTTTTAAAATAAAGGCTGTCGTTTGTTGTGACCAATATGGAGGAATCATTGACAAAGAAGATATCGTTTACGCCGAATTTTGTGTTGCCGTCCTGAAGTTTTATGGTGCCTAAATGTTTTTTTGTGTCGGCTGCATAACGCAGAATCTCATTAAAATCTGGAATCCAGATTTCTTTATGCCCTCGATAGTCAACAATGTCAAAGTCAGAAATGTAGTCGTATTCACCGGGCCCGCCGCCTTGATGAGACAATTTACCTATATAATTACCATCGGCATCAAACATGATTATTTCGTTCAACGATCGGATGTAGAAAACGCCGTCGCGAAAGATGACCTTCATATTGCGTGTCCCTACAAGTGAGCTGTCGTTGGTCTCCAGTTTTACTAATCTCGCATCAGGGAAAAGCTCAGACAGCTTTGTTGTCTGCTGCTCCTCGACGAATGTTATATCAAAAAGAGGTCTGTTCTCGCTATTCCTATCGTGCTTACAGCAGCTGACAAGAACAGAGAACGAGGTCAATAATATTATGCCGATAATATTTTTCATCTCAGTTGGTTTTTAATGTTTTTGCAAAGGTAATTAATGTGCCGAAATGCAGCAATCAGAAATTTCTCTGTTAAGTGCAGTTTAGGTTACATATCTGTCACAAATCTTACTCAAAATCGACTCAAAATGCCTATTGTAACAATTTTGTATCAAAATTCTAATGATTCATATCACTGTATATCAATATAGTAAATAGCTTATTTAATAAAAATCCACTATTTAACACACGTTAACATAAAAACTCTTGACAATTTGAAAAATGGTCGTAGATTTGCATCGTAATCAAATTGTAACAACAATCACAACGACAAAAAAACTCAAATATTAACGATAAAAATTCTCACATTATGGCAAGCGCAAAATTCCAAAACAACCTCATGAGCCTCCAGTCAAACCTGCTCAACTTCGCGTATATGTTGACCTCAAACCGCGACGACGCATACGACCTTCTCCAGGACACCACCCTCAAGGCGCTCGACAACGAGGACAAGTATGCCGACAACACCAACTTCAAGGGCTGGGTTTTCA
>CAMWQZ010000284.1 GCA_947176515.1 uncultured Bacteroidales bacterium
GTTCTAGATTTAGCTTCCCAGTCAGCTACCTTAGTCCAAGGACCGTCAGGCGATAAAGCAACTTCAACTGAACCTGCTTTTGAATTGAAATACTTACGGTTGGTACTTGTCGGAGTTTCGATACCAACTCGGTAAAGGTCGCGATCCATGCCGAAATCGATTATCACTTCAATTGGCAATGGAGTTGGCTCAGACCATATCGAACGCCAGTGAGTATTTGTGGTTCCGTCTATCAAATGTGTTGGCGGATAATTACCTTCGACTTTATCCCAATTAGGAATAGTACGAATATCAGAGCTACAAGAATAGATTGACCATTTAGATTTATCAATCTTAGATGCTACTACTGAGACAGTATACAAAACGTAAGACTTATTTTCATCAATATTTGACATTGACACAGAGTTGAGTCTTATCGGTAAGATAAAATCGCCAAACAATGAAGGACCATTCTCAGGGATAAGAGCTTCGCGCATAAATGTGAAGTGGAAACGATTGGACTTCATGCTCTTCTTAATAGACCAACCTTCTAAGTCAATCTTATAAGCTGATTCAGGTAACACTTTATATTTAGTGCCCTTTTCTGCGTTATATTCGTCAACAAGAGTGGGGTCTATTGATAAAGTATACTCGATATCTTCAGCAGGGATAAAATTGGTCTGAACGTCCATGTAGACGAGTTCTTCCAATGTGCTCTTACGAGTAGGCATAAGACCTACCTGATAGCCTGATGACGCGAGCGCGACAACCGGTTGTTCAATAACAGGCTGAAGAATAGTAGTCAGGCGATTTTCATTCACATTAAGATTATCTGCGCCACTTACATTCATTCGCAAAGGCAGACCAATATTGGGATTAGCAGCCAAAGCGTCAGCAAGACGTTCACGGTTCCAATTTATTACGAAGGGAACTTGATAGTCACCAGCACTAACATGGAGGCTGCTTACAGTTATCGTATAGCAATCTGATGGAACAGCTGACAGCGTTTGTGCTGCTGTTTCATTGTATGCTGCAAGCACTGCATCATCAACCGAGATTGAAACATCTGCACCTTGAAAGCCTTTGCCGCTCTTTAGAACATAGACTTCAGTAGGATCATCAAGGCCGATATATATATTTGTCTTGACTAGACCGGGATTTAAAAGAGCCACTGTGTCATCGACCATAAAATTGTCAATTGCACTTTCGCAGGACGTGAATGCAATCGCACACGCTGCAAACAGGCTGATATATGATGATTTTTTCATATTCAAAGTTTATTAGAATGTTTTTTACCATCCATAGTTTTGAGTAATATTCTTCATCTCGCTTAACTGTATCTGGTTAATCGGGAAGAAATAATGCTTGGGCTCAAACAAGTTGTCAGAACCAGCCCATACTTTAGTCGTACGACCGTAAGAAGACTCGTAGTTTGTTGCTAGAAGGTTGAGAGTCCAGTTTGGTCCAGTAAACTCTTTCTCTGCAATCATCCAACGACGTGCGTCATAATAACGATGGCCTTCAAACGCGAGCTCGACCATACGCTCCTTGCGAATCATCTGACGAAGTGCATTCTGGTCAGTCATAAAGTTGTATTCGGGATATGCATCTTCGATATTATTAAGACCGACACGGTTGCGAATCATGTTTAGATATTTAAGAGACTCAGCAGGTTCGCGATTGGGCTTTTCATTGCAAGCTTCGGCATAGTTTAGATAAATTTCTGCCAAACGGTAGTAGAACCAGAAATATGTACCCCAGTTACCGTGTTCGTAATCAATATCTGTAGGTACGAAACGACGCCAGAAATATCCAACTTTAACACAGTCACCAGCTCGAAGTGGTGAGTTACCGCCAGTCTGGAAATAAACTTCAGTATTTCCGCCTGCAATAAAGTCGTTAATGAATTTGAAGCCATTAGCAAACACAGAAGCGTAGTAACGGGCATCACGGCCTACACAGCTCTTGTGAGCTTTAATTGCACCGAAGCGAGGACCTTCGATAGGATGCTCCCATCCGCTTACGAAACCATCATCTTCATAACCAGATAAGGGGTCAACAATTGGCATGCCATTACTATCGTATGCATTCTCTTTAACCGGGTCAATAGGATAACGACCTGATGCAGCCATAGGATATGAATCGACCAGTTTAAGAGAGGGGCAATACTGTCCGCAACCAACCTTCGTAATTACAGGAGGCAGAGCGTACATTCGATTGAAAGCCGGGATATTGAAATATCTATCCTCGTATCTTGGCCAGTAACCCCAAATAATCTCTTCATTCCATGCTTCAAACTGAACATTCTGATATGCCTTAATAGCGCGAAGCATTGGGTCGGATTCAGAGTCATTAGTTTTCAGCGAATAAAGTCCGAGATCAATGACGGCT
Organism: uncultured Bacteroidales bacterium; assembly: GCA_947176515.1. Taxonomy (GTDB): domain Bacteria; phylum Bacteroidota; class Bacteroidia; order Bacteroidales; family Muribaculaceae; genus CAG-873. The sequence goes on from CAMWQZ010000284.1 coordinate 2,371, forward strand.
TTAGCAGCCTTGGCAGCCTTTTCCCATTTTTGAGGATCAGGAGTCTGAGGGAACAAGTAATCACCCCAACGGTTCATCAGTTTACCCTTGTATAAATCACAACCATTAAACAAGGGGCTTGCTGCATAAAGCAAGATACGAGATTTTGCCGCCATTGCAGCACCTTTAGTGATACGTCCAGCAAAAGTCTTGGTATCAGCAAGTGTCAATGGAAGGTCTTCAATTGCTTTATCAATTTCTGAAACAATAAAGTTAACGTTTTCATCAACGGTGTGACGATCAATTTCATCAGGCTTGATTGTAGGATTTGAGCGTTGATCACCCCAAACATAAACCGGACCATAGCGGCGCAAGAGCTGGAAGTAACTGTAGGCACGAACCATACGAGCTTCAGCCTTCATCTGACGCTTTTCTTCACCAGTAAGGTCGGGACAACGGTCAACATTTTCCATGAAAATACCAGCCTGCTCGATACCAGTGTACTGGTATTTCCAAATATTAAAGTAAGGAGTTGTCGGGCCCCAGTCACCAGTACGGAAGTTAAGGTAAGTACTCCACTGATAAGTTGAGAACATAGCCTCATCGCTCATCGGCACTACGGCTCCGTCACCACCAGGGAAGACTTCGGCAGTGGAATTAGTACCCTGGTATTCGGCCTCGTATGGGAGGTAGCTATAGACGTGAGCAAGATAATTAAGCGTAGTTGCTCGTTTTTCAAAAACTTTTTCAATCGTCAACTGGTCTTCAAGCTGCACATCGAGATAATCACTGCAAGCGGTAAATGTGAACGATGCAGACAGCAGCGCGATACCTAATAGTTTTATTTTATTGTT
>CAMWQZ010000285.1 GCA_947176515.1 uncultured Bacteroidales bacterium
GTTTATTAGCCTCCATGCCCACGACCAAAGAAACTATTCTCCGTGGGTCACCATAAAATTTGACCCTCTCAGTTTCTCCGTAGAGAGCAAGCAAGGTATCTCCCTTAGAAAAACTGAATGTAGTAGCATGTCCACAATCAGAAGGTTTAAAACTAAACTCCGCACTTTGTCCGATTATCTTGCCAATCGGAAAACAAGCTTCATCCTTATTATTCTCCAGATCTGAAATATTATACAAGAAAATTTCATCGCCTTCGTTCCACATAAAAATTTCGTAATCTTCATTTGGATTACCATATGTTATCTGGGCGCGAGACTGAATGTCGTCGGATGGCAATGTGGCTTTAATCGTGATTGGTTTGTAGTTAGGAGTCTCTGACTGAGCTTGGTCAGACTTAACATCCTCAGACTGGCATGCATACATAAAGGGTACGAGCATTAGTGCACGCCATATATTTTTTGCTTTCACTGTATTATCTTCCTTATTTTTATATGTTGTGTTTTCTGTCTATATCGTGGATTACTGCTACCAGCGACCTCCGTTGCCAAAATTATTGCCGCTACCGGTAAGAATTGGCTGTTCAAGCTCAAGTTTCACGACTTCCGTCTCTGGTTTAACGTAAGCTTCTTTTGAAGAAGACTGAGGTACCGATCGGTTTTCCTTAATGATCTGCATGTTGTCTATTTTTAATAAAATTCGAAGAGATTTAATTTTACGACAAAGATAAGCAAAAAATTATCACACATTATAAATAAGAATGGAGATTTTTTTGTATCTTTGTTTCTATGAATCATGCGCGTCATATAGCGATAGGCATTATCGCAGTGACGGCGGCTGCAATCTTCGCAGTCGGCGCTTGGCGCATGACATCAACCCGACGCCCTCATGTCGAAGTGGAGCGCGACCGATTTCCAGTTGTCGGGGTCGACCTCTCGGCGCATAACGGAGATGTAGACTTCAAGCGTGTAGCGGCTGACGGAGTGGACTTTGTGTTTTTAAAAGCAACCGAAGGGACAGACTTTAAAGACCCTAAATTCCAATCTAATTATCAGGCGGCGCGTGACGCCGGAGTGAAGGTGGGAGCATATCACTTTTTCAGATTTGATAGCGACGGCTATGAACAAGGGCGCAATTTTCTTGAAACCGTAGACTCGCTGTCGCTCGACCTGCCGTTAGCTATCGACATAGAGGAATGGGGCAATCCCGTCAACCGCCCTACGGAGCAAGTCATTGAGGCCATACGCGGCATGATTTTCGCTCTCGAAGGCGGTCAGCACAAAGTGATACTCTACACAAACAAAAACGGATATACCCGTTTTGTAAAAGACCGTCTGGAAGAGATGCCCGTGTGGGTGTGTTCGTTCACCAATCCGCCTATGCCTACAGATAAATGGCTGCTGTGGCAGCATAGCCACGAAAGCCACATTGACGGTATCAAGGGGAAAGTAGACCTAAACACCTTTAACGGCGACAGCCTGTCATGGGACAAATGGCTCTCGGAGGTGAGCACACAATAAACTGACTAATGCCACGTTATGAATATTACAAACGACAGACTAATGAAATACAATAAACTCTACCGATTCACAATATCACTGATTATCGCAGCGATCGCTCAGACGGTTGCGGCGCTTGATTTGTCGCACTACGCCACTGAGTCAGTGCTCGCGTCAGGCCACTGGGTGAAAATCTCAGTTGACGATAGCGGACTGTATCGCATTCCGGCTTCGACACTGCGAAAATGGGGATTTTCCGACCCATCGAAAGTAAGAATCCACGGTTATGGCGGACAACGCATAGCCGATGCCCTTAACGCTGACAACTATATCGATGACCTGCCGGCAATAAGTATGTCGGTAGGCAATGACGGCTCGATAATATTTTATGGCGTCGGGCCTTACAGCTGGGACAGCGGCGACGTGATGAGCCGCCAATCAAACCCATATTCAACCGTAGGATATTATTATGTAGGTGAGTCTAGCGCAGAATCTCCTGCAATCGGAAAGACCGCCTCGCCCGGCGCAACGTCGCCGGCGACAACATTTATCGAACGCCTTCAGCACGAACAAGACCTTGTGTCGCCGGGCGAAGCCGGACAATTGCTTGTGGGCGAAGATTTCCGTTATACCCCTACCCGTCACTTTAAATTTGAATTGCCAGATTTATGCGGCAATGTATCGTTTAAGACATCGTTCATCGCAAAAACTACGGGTGCGTCATCGCGTCTGAGTTTCACTGCCAATGGTAACGCTGTGGATGCGGTAGCGAGTGACGCCATTTCAAGTTCAGATGCATCGAGCGAAGTGTATGGCACAGATGGACGCACAAGCCACGTGCTCAGCGGCATAAGCAGCCCGTTAGAACTCACTATCACTCATAGCGCGACAAGCATAGTGTATGGCGCATGGCTTAATTTCATAGCTGTCAACTACGAACGTTCACTGCGCTTACCAAATTCAGGTGCCCTGGCGTTCCGCTCCAATAGCCGTGGCATAAAACTTGCCGACGCTACGAGCTGGGCGCGCGTATGGGACGTAACTGACCCTCGCGCCATTAAAGAAGTGGATTTCTCGTTAGACGGCAATGATGCACTTTGGACCGCAACCCAATCTGGTGCGCGCGAATATGTAGCATGGACAGAGTCGGCAAAACTCCCGGAGCCTAATTTCGTAGGAAAGGTGTCAAATCAAAATCTTCATGCCGACCAGAGTGCCGACATGGTGATTTTCACTTATCCGGCGTGGCGCGCACAGGCCGAACGAATTGCCGAGCTTCACCGCGGTGCGCCCGACAATATGACTGTGATTGTCACAGATGCCGAAGAGGTCTATAATGAATTCAGTTCTGGCTCACCCGACGTGTCAGGCCTTCGTAAATATCTTAAAATGCTGTATGACCGAGGCAACGCAGAGGGCAAACCCCTGCGTTACGCGCTGCTGATGGGCCGCATGACCTACGACGAGCGCCATCTGACGAGCGGTGTGCGCGCTATTGGTGCTCCAACCCTGCCGGGATGGCAGCAGCGCGAAGACCGACTGTCACTTGATGCTAAACAAGGTTTTGTAACCGACGATTTCCTGGCAATGCTTGACGACGGCTCGGGTATGCGTTTAGGCGCTGACGTGCTGTCGATAGCCGTGGGCCGTCTGCCGGTGACAAGCGCATCAACTGCAAAAACCATAACTGATAAGATTATTGAC
>CAMWQZ010000286.1 GCA_947176515.1 uncultured Bacteroidales bacterium
ATCCGCCGTCGGGCATCAAACATTGGCTCTATGAGAAGTTAGTGGCAGAACCCGTGCTGATTTCAGATGTGCGTCCAGAAGTGCGTACTCACATGATTGATGAACTCCTTGATAACAATGGTTTTTTCAGGGGGTCGGCGACATATGAGCTCGTCACAGGGCGTAATCCGCGCAAAGCGAAGATTAAATATATCATTACGCCAGGACCGGCCTATCCGATGAAGGTCATCGAAATGTTGCCCGACAATAATCCTCTTGGCCACATGATTGACTCTTTGGTGATGAAAGATGCTTATCTCAGCTCGGAAATGCGATATTCGACAGACTCGCTAAACATAGCGCGAACACGCATTACCAACACTTTGCGTAACCGGGGTTACTACTTTTTCCGACCAGAATACATACAATATCTTGCTGATAGTATCGCCGAGCCAGGTCACATCCTGATGAAGATTATGTTGGCGTCAAATACTCCCGATATTGCCAAACGTAAATACAACGTCGGTAAGGTTACAGTTATTGCTAACCGTCATTCTGGAGGAGGAGTGCCTGACACAATCAGTCTGCCAAGGGCGACTCTCATTCAGATGAAACCGTCAAAGCTTCGTCAAAAACTCATAACTGAAAATGTGACTTTCCGTCCCGGCAGGACATTCTCAGTTAGAAACATGAACCGCACCCAGACTAATCTGTCTCAGCTCGGTATTTTCAACACGATTGATATAGCAGCTGTTCCTGACACTATGTCGGGCAAGCGCGATGTGCTCGACGTGTTGATTAATTGTAAGTTTGACGCGCCATGGGAAGCTGCGTTTGAAATCAACGGCTCGTCGAAGAGTAACAGTTATCTTGGTCCGGGTATGTCGTTTAAGGTAACTAACAATAATATATTTGGTGGCGGCGAACAGCTCTCAGTGGGCGTTACCGGTTCGTATGAGTGGCAGACAGGTCACGGCCGTAACTCGATTTTTAACTCATACGAAGCTGGTCTTAACGCGTCGCTTGCCATGCCGCGACTGATTGCCCCTAAATTTATACCTCGCAGCCGTTACCAGCTCAACTGGACGCGTTTCCAACTCGGAGCTGATCTCTTGAACCGTCCGCATTATTTTAAGATGGCTCAGTTTAACGCGTCGATGAACTATGATTGGCGAGTGTCACGCCATGTGTCAAGCACGTTCACGCTATTCAAGATGACCTATACCAATCTGATGCGCACGACGGCTGAGTTTGATTCGATAATGAACGCTAACCCTGCAGTAGCACAGAGTTTCCAGAGTCAGTATATCCCTCAGATGGTCTATTCTTATGTATATGACCGCAATTTTGGTTCGAGAAATACCCTTAACTGGCAATTCACGCTCCAGGAAGCCGGTAACATATTCTGGGGAATTTATCGTGCGTTTGGAATTAAAGGAGAAAAGAAATTGTTTGGCACTCCGTTCTCTCAGTTTGTCAAGGCAACGACTCAGGTGGTCTATGGCCGACGTGTTAGTGAGGGTGACCAGTGGATTGTGAGCCGATTTGCAATAGGGGCGGCGCATGCATATGGTAATTCTTCTCAGGTGCCTTACTCCGAGCAGTTCTACTGTGGCGGCGCTAACTCCGTCAGAGCCTTTACGGTCAGAAGCATCGGTCCAGGTAGCTATCATGACCCGGCAACCGAGAACACTTACTTTGACCAGACAGGTACATTTAAGCTTGAAGCTAATGTAGAATATCGTTTCCCGATTATGGGTCCGCTCCACGGAGCGTGTTTCCTTGATGCAGGTAACGTATGGTTACTAAAGGATGACCCTCAGCGTCCGGGCGGTCAGCTGAAGGCATCGACATTCCTTAACGATATAGCGCTTGGCACAGGTGTCGGTCTGCGTTTTGATATCAGCATGCTTGTTGTCCGCGGCGACCTCGGCATAGGTATCCATGCTCCTTATGACACCGGCAAGTCGGGTTACTATAATATGAAATCGTTCAAGAAATCACTCGCATTCCACTTAGCGATTGGCTACCCATTCTAAATATAGAATACCGCAAACAATAAGGACGCGCCAGTTCAGTTTGGCGCGTCCTTATTGTTTGCGATTAATTGTTGGTTAGTGGCTCCATTTGTAGCGGTTGTCGGCCATTTTTTTCTTTGGTTGGATGTTGAGTTTATACTGCACATGGAGCATGAAGTAGCGCGGAAGCACATTGTTCCAAACAACGGTTCTACCCTGGCTGTTGACAGTGTATTGCACGTTAGAGAGCTGGTGGAAGAGGTCAAATCCGTCGAGCATAAATACCCAGTGGGTCTTTGTCGGCGAGTAGCTTAGGCGCATATTCATAACAGGGTCGGTGGTGTCGAGTTCGGGTGAGCCGTAACCTCGGCGCATATAGACGGTGAAGTCGGTAGAGATGCCGAAACCCTTTGGAAGTGTGAAATTACCAGCCAGTGAGACATTGGAGTGAGTACCTGTGATGGCTTTGAAGTCGGCCGCTTCTGAAGTTGTATGGCGAGAGTTGATTTCACTTCTCAGGCTGAGCGACTGTTTGCCAATCTGCCATGCAAAATTGAGTTTCTCGACGCTCCAGACCGTATGAACCTGAGATTTGACAGGGTCGGCATTGATGCCTATCATGTCTGATGACTCTATGAAGTCAACGCCGCCGAAAAGTGAGGCTGTGAACTGACCCTTGTTACCGAACTGAAGTGATGGCTGAACGTGAATGTTGGTCGAAGTGTTGCCTGATGGTACATTATAGGTCTTATGGGTGCGGACGCCGGTCGAGGTGTCGTAGCGATATCCGTTGACGAGTTCGTTGTGGGTGTAGGAGTAGACAAACTCCATAAAGTTATTGAAGGTGTAATTTTTAATCGGGACTGTAAGGAACCACTGGATAAAACCTTTATACCTGTAAGAGGGTTTCAGATTGCGGTTACCTGTCCATATATTCATCGGGTCATTGTCATCGACTATATCAATCATCTTCACCGGGTCAGCCAAATTAGATGTAATACCCGGGAGGAAGGTGAGGCGGTGGCGATAGAATTTGCGACCGTTCTGTTCTCCCTGTGACAGATTAAATTGCACTCGTCCATGAAATTCAGGCACGGTTACGAGGACAGCGTGCTGGTCGACATGATGATCTGTGTTATTGCGGAAATAGTCGAAGCGTCGGTCAACTATTCTCAAGTAAGGATTTAGATATATGC
>CAMWQZ010000287.1 GCA_947176515.1 uncultured Bacteroidales bacterium
CAGTGGTAGTATGCCTGTTCGCAAGCGCCACCGACGCCGTTCCATGTGACTGATTCCATTGGGCCTGCGCAATAAGAGGTGACAATCATATCGGTGATTCGGTAGTTTTTAGCGCCGGGGAGTTTAAGGGTGAAAGCGCCTGAGAGGTTGGCGTCATCGCCACCCCAACGGTTGTCACCAATGCAGAGATAGATTTCTTTTGCCGGGAAGGTGATGTAGCCATCTGCAAGCTTGCCCATGTGGCCGAGCTCTGCTTGCTCTTCAAGAGAGGTATAGCCATACTCGTCCATGATTGCGTTATAATAGCCCTTTGACATTACAGTGAGCGATGTCTCGCCGTAATCGTCCCATTCTTCAGCCATGCGGAGGTCAGAGAGGGGAATGAAAACCGCGTCGGGGTCCATGGCATTGATATAGAGATAGTGGTCTTTCGACGAATCGAGAACGTAGTCGGGAATTTTGTTGTAGAGAGGAGTGCCTTTGCCATAAGGGTTGACAATGCGATAATAGCCGGGGTGGCTTTCGCTTTGCTCAACTTTTACATCATAAGTTTTCGGGGCGGCCTTAGTGAAGTTGGTTAAGATGTCTTCAGTAAACTGGCATTTGCCGACTGATTGCCAATCGGTGATTGTGCTCGGCTTGATATGTGTGGGCTTCGCGCTCAACGATAGCACAGCCAATGAGCAAAGAACAAAAGAGTAAAGCTTTTTCATAAAAATAGTATTTAATTATTGGGATATTTATCAAGAGTGTGGGCTATCGATATATTATTTTGTTGCAAAATTACACAAAATTGCCGAAACTGCAAGCAAAATGTAAAATATTTTATAAATAGAATGTATTTTTGTCTGACGACGTAATAAAACGAGCTGTCGCGTATTATTACACGACAGCTCGTAAAGACTTAGGATTTAGAGATTTATCCTAACTGCGAATCTGGATTGAGGTTAGCAGCCTCTATATCTTTGAAATAGCGGTAAGTGCTGACTTTGAGGTCTGCGCAAGCGTCTTCGTCGGCAACGATGAGCGCTTTGGGGTGCATCTGGAGGGCAGAGATTGTCCACATCTGAGAGATGCCGCCTTCTACGCCGTGATGAAGGGCGCGAGCCTTGTTGTGACCGTTGACAATAAGGAGCACGCTGCGAGCAGCCATGATTGTGCCTACGCCAACAGTGAGGGCTGTCTTAGGCACGAGGTTAACGTTGTTGTCGAAGAAACGTGAGTTGGCAATGATGGTGTCCTGGGTGAGAGTCTTCATGCGAGTGCGTGAAGTGAGTGACGAACCGGGTTCGTTGAACGCGATATGACCGTCGGGGCCTACGCCACCGAGGAAAAGGTCAATGCCACCGTAAGATTTGATTTTCTCTTCGTAGCGAGCACATTCTGCAATGGGGTCTTCGGCGTTACCGTTAAGGATGTTGACGTTTTCGGGGAGGATGTCAATCTGGTTGAAGAAATTGGTCCACATAAATGTGTAGTAGCTCTGCTCGTGGTCACGTGGTATGCCGCAGTATTCGTCCATGTTGAATGTCACGACGTTGCGGAAAGAAACCTTGCCCTCTTTGTTGAGTTTGATGAGGTGTTTGTACATGCCCAGGGGTGAGCTGCCAGTCGGACAGCCGAGTACGAAGGGATGCTCTGGAGTGGGTTTAGCCTCGTTGATTCGAGCTGCAACGTAATTAGCTGCCCAGCGCGATACTTCGTCGTAGTTGTTTTCGATGATAAGTCTCATTGTCGGATAACTTGTGTTATGTTGGTTTGTTATTGGATATGCAAATATACATATAAATTGTGGATTTCTGCATCGCCGGAATAAAAATGTTTCAGACGATATATGGATTAGTCGAGACTGATGAAGAGCACACAGTCGTTGTCCTCTTCGCCTATTGTGGAGGGATTGATTGCTGCAAGTTCAGGCCAGCGAGCTATGGCCTCGGCATTGGCTGGGTCTTCAAGCATCTCTTTCAGCTGCTCAGACGAAAGAATCATGAAGAATTCGTCGGTAGAAGTACTATAGCCATCGATGGTCTTTTTGGAGTTGAGCAGTACATTGAGTGGCGCAGGCAATTCGCGATTGGTGTACGATTTGCCGCTCCGAAGGTCGCTAAACACCATGCTGACCGGTCCGAAATATTCGGGCATGTAAACAAGCCAGTTGTCAGAGCCGACAATATAGTCGGTCAGAACTACGGCTCTGGTTACACCGTTGTCAGAGCGCAGATTGTGATAGCGGTCCTCGACGGCCTCAGTTCCGCCATCAAAGAAGTCGGATGGCAGCCCCAGCCCCGTATAGTCGATTGTGGCAATCACCTGTGAGGTGGTGTCGCAGACATAATACACGTTGGGGTCAGTGGCGAAAGTCACTGCGGCGCCTTCTTTGTACGGAGAGATGGCAGAGAAAGCATCGCGCGGAATCTCGAACCCTCTCATCACCTCACGGCTCGGGAACTCTTCGGTCAGCGAATCGCCCGAGGCGCTTAACACCTTAAGCATCTTATCGTTCTGAAATCCCTGGCGAAGATATACGCATCCGTCAGAACCGACGGCAATGCTGCCGCGCGCACCGGCGACTCCCTTGATTGTGTTCTGATAATTTCCGTCGAGGTCGTAGACCATGATTTTATCGAAATCGAGCACATAAAGACGCCCGTCTTTTACACACGAACTATATTTACGCTGATACTCCTCGGGACCTCCGCCACGGCGGTCAATGGTCTTAAGGAATTTTCCGTCTTTATCAAATCGCAGGAATTTGTTCTGGGAGTAATCCTCGAGAGTATATCCATCGTCGGTTGACAGCAGGCGAGAGGCTGAGCCTTTGAAGATGCTGCTGTCGGTCGTTTCGAGTGGCACAATCCGGAAGTGCAATTTGCCGGCAAGCTCATCAACAGCGTCGCTGTTTTGTGATCGCAATTCAACCGTTAGGTTTACCGGTTCATCGTCAGACACGGCCGCATTCTGCTTTGAGCATCCTGCGAAAAGTAGCACTGTCATTGATGCAAACAAATTGCAAAATGTGGTTCTATTCATTGGTATGTTGTTTAATGATGATTGATTTGGCGCAAAGATACTAGTTTTTTCGAATGTTAGACTCCACGACCTCTCTCTAATACACATCTGACGCTTCCGACGATCTTACGCGTGTAGATCTCGGTGGTCGCCGAATCATTAAAAAAAAAGG
>CAMWQZ010000288.1 GCA_947176515.1 uncultured Bacteroidales bacterium
GGCAAAGCCTATTTCCCCAAACCCGGTGGCGACAAGATTGGCCGCAGAAAAGTTGACACCCACATTACGGGTCTGATTAATCTCGGAGCTCATTTCTCTGTTAAAGATAATATGAAATGTTATCTTCTCGAGTGCGCTGAAGGAGGGTTAACCGGTACATATATGCTGCTTGATGAAGCTTCGGTGACTGGTACGGCAAATATAATAATGGCTGCCAGTTTGGCAAAAGGCATTACGACAATCTACAATGCGGCGTGTGAGCCTTATGTGCAGCAATTGTGCCGAATGCTTGTAGCTATGGGTGTGAGAATAGACGGAATAGGTTCTAATCTATTGACAATATATGGCTGCCAGAAACTTGGTGGGGCACGACACAAGGTTTTGCCCGATATGATTGAAGTCGGCAGTTTTATTGGTATGGCGGCCATGACGCGTAGTGCTGTTACGATTAAAAATGTGTCGCGCAGTAATCTGGGAGTCATACCGGAGTGTTTTCGTCGTATGGGTATAACGATTGTTGAGCATGGCGATGACCTGTATGTAGAGGCGCAAGAAAGCTATCCGATTGAAAGCAGTCTTGATGGTTCGGTCATGACTATTGCTGACGCGCCGTGGCCAGGGCTGACGCCGGACCTATTGTCGGTAATGCTTGTCGTGGCGACCCAATGCAAGGGTGAAGTGCTCATACATCAGAAAATGTTTGAGTCACGATTGTTTTTCGTCGATCACCTTATAGAGATGGGTGCAAAGATTATCTTATGTGACCCACACCGCGCTGTTGTCATCGGTCTCGACCATCAGTCAAAATTACGAGCAAATCACATGCACTCACCTGACATTCGAGCCGGCATAGCTATGTTGATTGCCGCAATGTCAGCCAAGGGTACGAGTGTTATTGACAATATCCAACAGATTGACCGTGGCTATGAGAGGATTGATGAACGCTTGAATGCTCTTGGGGCACGTATAGCGCGAGTGGATTGAGTTTAGGGTTGAAAAAATGTTGAAAAATCTTTTAAATCTTTTCCCGATAGAGTTGCAATCTGTCGGATTATAATGTAACTTTGTAATCAAGAAAATGCTTTAACCAAAACAAGCACTAAAAAAACTAAAACCAACGACTCTGACGAATGGCAGACTCTTCGAAACAATATAACGGCAATTATAAGAAGCGTGGGGCAACAGTTCCGGCTACTGATGCGCTGGGGCGGCTATCGCCTCGCGATACAGATGTCGAAGCCGCAGTTCTTGGTGCTCTTATGATTGAAAAGGATGCTTACACTATAGTGTGTGACATCTTGAAGCCGGAGAGTTTTTATGAGCCAGCTCATCAGAAAGTCTATGAGGCAATACAGACGCTTGGAGCTTCGCAGCGGCCGATTGACCTTTTTACTGTGACAGAGCAGTTAAGGCTTAACGGAACGCTCGAAGATGTCGGCGGTGCGGCGTTTGTTGTTCAGCTGACGTCAAACGTGACCTCTGCGGCTCACGTAGAGTTTCACTCGCGAATAGTTGCTCAGAAATATCTTGCGCGTGAGCTTATATCGTTTGCTGCTCAGATTGAGAATAATGCTTTCGATGAAAGCATTGATGTAGATGATTTGCTACAAGAGGCAGAAGGTAAGCTGTTTGAAATATCGCAAAGAAATGTCAAGAAGGATGTTACGCAGATTGACCCTGTGATTACAGCGGCTCTTGACCAGATTCAGGCGGCCGCAAACCGAACGTCAGGTCTCAGCGGTTTGCAGACAGGTTTCCATGAACTCGACAAGGTGACATCTGGTTGGCAAAACTCCGACCTTATCATTATCGCGGCTCGTCCGGCTATGGGTAAGACTGCGTTTGTGCTTTCGATGGCTAAAAACATGGCTGTCAACTATAATATACCGATAGCGGTATTCTCGCTTGAAATGAGCAATCTTCAGCTTGTCAACCGTCTTATCTCAAACGTATGTGAGCTGCCTGGCGAAAAGATTAAGAGCGGCCAGCTGACATCGCTTGAATGGGATCAGCTGATGGCTCGCATAAAGCATCTCAACGGCGCCCAGCTCTATATTGATGATACTGCCTCATTGTCGGTATTTGAGCTTAGAACAAAAGCCCGTCGCCTGGTTAGAGAGCACAATATAAAGATGATTATCATCGACTACCTTCAGTTGATGAACGCTTCGGGCATGAAGTTTGGTTCGCGCGAGCAGGAGGTAAGTATGATTTCACGTTCGCTTAAACAGCTTGCCAAAGAGCTCAATATTCCTATTATTGCGCTTTCACAGTTGAGCCGTCAAGTAGAAAATCGTAGCGATAACAAGCGTCCACAGTTGTCCGACCTCCGTGAGTCAGGAGCAATCGAACAGGACGCCGATATCGTTTGCTTTATACATCGCCCCGAATACTATTATCATAGTGACACTGATCCGAGCGGCAAAGATATCCGTGGCTTGGCTGAGTTTATTATTGCCAAGCACCGTAGCGGTTCGGTCAAGGATGTTAACATGCGCTTCCGTGCCCAATTTGCACGTTTTGAAAACTGGCTCGAAGAGGGTGGCGACCCAATCGTAGAGTCTGCGCCGTCGCGTCTTAACACTATGGATAATAATCCTTTAAATATGCCGTCGTCAATGGCCGGTGGCACTGCTATTCTACATTCGTCTACCGACGAACCAGTTCCATTTTAATGAGTTAGTAAGATGAATGAAAAAATTTCCAAAAAAAATCATTTTACGTCAAACCTTTTGGGGACTCGCGATGTTAGAATAGTACAACCGGCAAAAATGAATCAGTCAGTTGTAAGAATGCAGAATTATTAATCACTAATTTATGTTTGATATGAAAAAAGTCGCTTTATTGTTCGCTGTCGCCCTAAGTAGCTTGGCAGTTAACGCACAGAAATTTGACAAAAACGAGTTAAAACAACTTCAGGCTTTCCTTGCTGCTCCTGCAGAAAAAGATGCCACCAACGCTCAGGCGCTTAAAATTACTGATGTTAAGAATCCTTCAACTTGGGAAGGTGTCACAGTGGAAAACGGTCACGTTACCGCTATCGACTGGAAAGGTAAAAAAATCGCCGGCGACCTTAACCTCAGCGGTTTCACTGCCCTCAAGACTGTAGACGTTTCTCGCAACGCCCTTACTACAGTTTCATTTGCAGGTGACAACGCTATCACTTAACTCAAT
>CAMWQZ010000289.1 GCA_947176515.1 uncultured Bacteroidales bacterium
CTACCACTCAATTCCCTCTGTCTTTAGATTAATCTTCGAAAATGCCTTCGGTTTTAGCCAGGCTGCCGGAGGTACATTAGGCATGGCTATTGTCATGGGTACGAAACGAGGACTATTCAGCAACGAGGCCGGCGAAGGCTCAGCTCCCAATATCGCAGCCACTGCCTCAGTCAGCCACCCAGTCAAGCAAGGTCTGATTCAAGCCCTCGGAGTGCTGACCGACACTCTTCTCGTCTGTTCGTGCACTGCATTCATAATCCTTTGCAGTGGTATTAATTTTAGTGAAGCTGATGGCATTGTTTTAACTCAAAAAGCGGTTGACGTCGGCCTTGGGCATCCTGGCACAGGCTCTGTTTTCGTCAGCATTGCCATATTTTTCTTTGCATTCAGCTCTATAATTGCCAATTACTACTACGGTGAAACCAACTTGCGCTTTATTTCTCCAAATCCGCACATCATCACCGTCTACAGATTAATTGTCGGAGCATTAGTTTTCATAGGGTCAGTATCGTCGTTGCAATTCGTTTGGAGTTTTGCCGATATCACCATGGCTCTTATGACCTTATGCAATCTTGCTGCAATTTTCCGCTTAGGCAAGTATGCCATACTCTGTCTCAAAGACTATTGTCGTCAACGATCTAAAGGTATCGACCCATCATATTGTGCATCCACAATTCCGGAAATTGAGAAAAATACACCATGCTGGATTTGTTAAATACAGTCTGAATACCTACCTTTGTAGTATGCATAACTACAAAAACAATCTTTGCAAATCAATAGTCCTAAAACATATCATCTCCCTTTTGCTTATATGCTTAGGGGTGCATGTCGCCTATGCCGATGACAGTCTTCCGTCTGAAGAAATCGATGTTTTCATGGAAGCTATTAAAAAGACTGACCTCCACGACGATAATCTTCGCCGTGAAGCGCTTGCTGGCGAAATCATAAGTTATGCCAACCGCTATCTCGGCAAACCCTATCGGCGTGGTGGCAAAGGACCTGCGGCATTCGATTGTTCCGGATTTACAAGTTTTGTTTTCCGACATTTCGGCACATCGCTCGGTGCATCATCGCGTGACCAGTATCGCCAAGGCGATGCTATAGCCACTTCTGATATCCGTCCAGGCGACTTAATGTTTTTCACAACTCGTCGAGCCGGTAAATCTGTGGGTCACGTTGGCATAGCTGTCGATGTCGCTCCTGATGGTAAGATATCCTTTATTCATGCAGCCATCAAAGGCGGCATTAGACTCGACACTTACCCCGACGGCGGTTATTATTCCCATCATTATATAGGAGCTCGTCGGGTACTGTAATATAATAATGTGATTTATTAATTCAAAAACATAACCAATATGATTAAAATCGGTGACAAGGTTGATGACCTCCTCGGCGTTGACCAAAACGGAAAAGAAGTGAGACTTAGCGACTACCCGGGTAAAACAATTGCCCTTTATTTCTATCCCAAGGACATGACATCTGGCTGCACTGCTCAGGCGTGTAACTTGCGTGACAATTATGCCGACCTTCTCGCACACAATTATCAGGTGATTGGCGTCAGCGTTGACCCCGAGAGCTCCCACCAGCGTTTCATCGCTAAAAATAATCTCCCTTTCCCCTTAATCTCCGATACAGACCATAAACTCGTTGAAAAATTCGGCGTGTGGGGTGAAAAATCAATGTACGGCCGCAAATATATGGGCACATTCCGCACTACATTTATAATTTCACCCGAAGGAGTTGTAACCCACATCATAACTCCTAAAGAAGTCAAGACCAAAGACCATGCGGCTCAAATACTTGCTCTTTAAAGAAATTTTTCAGTATTTTCGTCGTTTTGGTTTGCAGTTTATCTAAAGTTTACTAATTTTGTCGTGGCTTAAAGTGCTATGCTTTGAGCTATAAAAATAGTTTAGACTTAAATCTCACTATAGAACAATCACTTACAAAGTAATTATGGCAGAAAAAAGAGAAAAATTGTTCGACCAGTTCCCGGGCATTAGCTATGAAGAATGGCGCGCCAAGGTCGAGACCGACCTGAAGGGAGCCGATTTCAACAAGAAATTGGTTTGGAGAACAAACGAAGGCTTCAATGTCGAGCCAATCTACCGTGCTGAAGACATCGCTGACTTCAAAACAACTGAGTCGCTTCCCGGCGAATATCCTTTTATCCGCGGCACTCGCACTAACAACGAATGGCTCACCCGTCAGGAAATTCTTTCTGAAGATCCGGCAGAAGCTAACAAGGTTGCAGTCGAAGTTCTCGGCAAAGGCGTAAACTCACTTGGCTTCAAAGTTGCTGAGCCCACCGAAGCAACCGTCGCAGCCCTTCTCGAAGGCATAGACCTCGAAAAAGTTGAAATCAACTTCAATTGCTGCCCCTGCAAGGCTCAAGATCTTGCTGAGGCGCTCGTTAAATATCTCAAAGCCAACGGAGCTGAAAAGAAGTTCCATGGTTCAATTGACTTCAATCCCCTCCGCAAAGCTCTGCGTCACGGTGGCGAGGTTTCGTCTGAAATCACTGAAAAAGCCAAGAAACTTATCGAGACTGTTAAAGATGTACCTGCTCTGCGCGTACTCGCAGTTGACTCAGTGCTTTTCTGCGATGGTGGCGCCTATATTTTCCAGGAACTCGGCTATGCTCTCGCTTGGGGTGCTCAATGGATGACAGCTCTCACCGACGCTGGTCTTACCCCCGACGAAGTTGCTGATCGCATCAAGTTCAACATGGGCGTCTCTTCAAACTACTTCATGGAGCTTGCTAAATTCCGCGCTGCTCGCATGCTTTGGGCTCAGATTGTTAAGCAATACAAACCAGCCTCTGTCGACGCTGCAAAAATGCACGTTCACGCTGCTACTTCAAAATTCAACCAGACCATCTACGACGCTCACGTCAATCTGCTCCGTAGCCAGACCGAAGCTATGTCAGCCGCTCTTGCAGGTGTAGATTCTATAACCGTCGTTCCTTTCGATACTCCTTACAAGACTCCCGACGCTTTCTCAGAACGCATCGCTCGCAACCAGCAGTTCCTTCTTAAAGAGGAAAGCCATCTCGATAAGGTTGTTGACCCTGCAGGTGGTAGCTACTATGTTGAAACCCTCACCCTCTCTATTGCTAACGAAGCTTGGAAACTCTTCCTTGCAGTTGTCGACAAGGGTGG
>CAMWQZ010000290.1 GCA_947176515.1 uncultured Bacteroidales bacterium
GGCAATACAGTGTTCATAGCCGAGGACTACGAACGCCATGACGGGCAGCCAGCATGCGAGCATCTTTTCAGCAAGACGGCGCCCTGACATAGCGAGCCATACAGCAAGGCAAACGCACCAGTTCGCTCCAATGCCACGGAAAAATATAACGGTCCACGACAAGGAAACTTTAGTCTCGGCAATCTTTATGATGGCTGATCTGTATGGCTCTCCATCTGTGAGGCCACAGATATAGACCATCATCCATGCAAAAGCTACGGCCCCGATGAAGTTGCCAAAATATACTATTGACCAGTTACGTAGGACAGCACCGATGCCATAATGGCGCTGCATGTAGGCAGGTATCAGCATTGCATTGTTGCCGGTGAATAGTTCTCCTCCCAGGATTACGATGAGAATCAGGCCTATAGGAAACACACAACCGCTTATAATCTTTTGTAATGCAGCAGGTGAGTCAGGAAAGCCGTAGCCGGCTATAAGAGATAGGGCTCCGCCGAGTGCAATATAGGCACCTGCCATTATGCTCATGGTAATGAGCCTTGGAGTTGGAAGTGATGATTTTTTCAGACCATTGTCGACGGCTGCCTCGATTACATCTTGTGGGGTTTTTACTGGCATAATGTTATGATGTGTAATGGAGTTAATTATCAGGTATTTCAAAAGTAGCAATAACAGGGTAATGGTCTGATGATTTTACAGCTCCTCGTTTCATGCTGAGAGGAGTTAAGTCTCCTCGATACAGGATATGATCGATTCTGAAATAGAAGCGATTGGCGTTATATGTTATCATCGGACCAAATCCGACTTCCGGATATACCTCCTTCAGATGTTCGTCAGCCAACATTCGGAGAGGGTAGCTGCCAGGCACGTCATTAAAGTCTCCGCAAACGATAACATTTGGACCACCGAACTTGCGGATGTATTTAATGAGTTCTTCGGTGTCAAGCACTCGTTGTGGAGCAGCTTCACGAATCTTGTTGACAAGATGAGAACGCATCTGGGCGATTTCTGTTTCGCTCCCTTTTAAACGTGTGAGCTTTTTAAACATCTCCTTGTCTTCATCCACGAGCGAAAAAGACTGGAGGTGGACGTTAAATATTGTCACTTTCTGGCCCTTGATTTCAGCTCTGAAACATGCCATATCGGCCGAGCCTGATTCTCCGCTATATTTGAATCCCATTTGGATGGGTTCAACTGGAAACTTTGAAAAAATGGCTTGCGATTTGCTCGCAATAAGCACATAGGGATATTGGCAGTGGATAGAATCAATCTGGGCGGCGGTGATGTGCAATCTTGACGAAGTGTGGAGCGGCGGCATCTCTTGTAAGCAAACGATGTCGGGGTCTTGATTAAGTATGTAGCTAAGCGTCGGATTAATGTCACCAAAATATTGCTTGTTTTGATCCTCTAACCCCAAAACATTGTAACTCATTACTGTGAATGTAAAACCATTATCGCTTGCATGTTTTGGCAAATGAAGCGGAGAGAAATTGAGTGTAGTAGGCAATGAAGCTATGATTCCGAGTCCTATTATTGCTGCAAGTCTGATTCTTATGAAAAGCGATATGATTAATAAAATTATTGCACCAATCAGCCATATCGGGAAGGTCATTGCTATTGCTGGAGCTGTCGGATGAACGATAGGGTTTATTGACCCGGAATAGGCTGATATGGTTAGACCTATAGCGGCGATTATATTTGCGAATGCAAGCACGACTGACACGATTCGATGCCATATGCTCGGATGTTTCTGCAGTTGACTGACTATGGGGCGTTCTGTTTTCATCGTGCACTTCTACGACTTGAAAGTTCAAAAAAACGACGTTTTTCCCTTGATGATAGCGCCTCGTAGCCACTGCGTTTTATTTTCTCTATAAGTATGCTATATTCGTTTGGGCTTGTCGTTGATTTCGAATGCCTTATAATCGCGCCACTTACTGCCCCTGCTGCGGCTCCTCCGAGGTGTGCGAGATTGCCTCCGGCATTTGGCGCGCTAAGTCCGATACAAAATATTACCACGACGACGGCAACAATCCATTTTATTTTGGTCGGACCAATAAGGGGTAAGTTAAGTTCCTTGTCAGGCATAATTATTGCCACGGCTACGGCCACAGCTATGACAGCTGCCGATGACCCCATCAGCCAGCCAGAAGCGTTAGCTCCAAAAATTGATGAAAAAAGAAGGAAAGCTCCGCCTCCCATAATTGCGCCTACTATATACACATATAGGAGTTCATAGTCTGGACGACTCATAATGAACAATCGTCCAAAACTATAAAGCCACAGCATGTTAAACAGCAATTGAAGGACGTTTATCTGGGTGAAAGAGTATGTGATTATTGTCCAGGGACGTTTGATTAATTCCGTGAGGGTTGGTCCGAGGCTTAATGTTTCGGCAATGTAAGCCGATGCCATAAGGCTCGTTATGGTAAGCGCCAGAAAGATAGCTGCATTTAGTGCTATCAGTGTTATCAGCCAAGGGCTCGCTATGCTATTAAGACGGTAATTCACTAATACAATTTTAGAAATACCAGCGGTCATTAAAGTCTCCGCGTTTCTTCCAATATAGAATCATAAACACACCGAATAGCATGCCACCTAAATGAGCCCAGTGCGCAACGTTTGATGCGGTGCCGCTTATGCCGAAGAGCAATTCAATTGCTCCATAACCCAATACCATCCATTTTGCTTTAATCGGTATGGGGATAAACATCAGATATATAGGCTGATTGGGAAATAGCATGCCGAATGCCAGCAATATACCGTAGATTGCGCCTGACGCTCCGACAACAGGGGCGTTCACAAGAGCGTTAAGTGTGCCAGCCGAAGGATCAACATAATTTTGATTTAATTGAAGATATTGTAGCCCCTTAGTGATTATGTAATCGAATTCTTGTGGAGAAAATATATTATGATATTTAGCGACCATAATAGCAAAGACGCCTTCTTGAATAAGCGCAGCTCCAAATCCGCAAGAGAGGTAGTAAATTAAGAATCGTTTAGACCCAAGGGCGCGTTCTATTACAGAGCCAAACATCCATAGCGCAAACATATTAAAGAATAGATGCGTAAAGCCTGAGTGCAAAAACATGTATGTAAGCAATTGAAATGGCTTGAATGCTGGTGACTCTATATAATACAGTGCGAG
>CAMWQZ010000291.1 GCA_947176515.1 uncultured Bacteroidales bacterium
GTCCATTGTAAGTTACATTTTTTATTATATATATTAACTAAGACCGTGCCAAAACGCTAATATTATGATTATTAACGATATAAAATAAAGCAGAGTGTCCGATAACGGACACTCTGCGCTAAAAATTCGGACAGTGGACAAAGTCTGACAGGTCTGACTTGTCTGAATGTTAATTATTAACTATACTATCGAAATAAGCTCGAAGGTCACTCCAATGATAATATGGGGCGATATCTGTTGCGACCGGTAGTGAGACTTCGCGCTCGTTGAGCATTACCTTGACGATGACATCGTCATTTTTGTCGCGGAAAAACACAAGTTGAATATTGGCTGCCATCGGTGAAATCTTATAGTCGGCATAGACTTCGTGCAGTCGGTGAGGGTCATCAGTCGAGCCATAACAGTCTTCGATTTTCATTAGTCCGGCGAGCGGTACGAGTGTGCTGTCGTGACCGAAACGAAGGTCTGCGCCGTTCTTACCGCTCGCGATAGCCGTGTCGGCACATTCGAGGATGTTGGCAAGCAGCGGACGCGCATTGTCAAGAATGGCGCCATTAGCTGACGTGGGATTACCCATCTCGTTATAATAGTGGTAGTTATAGTTCTGCCACAATTTGAAAATCTCATCTGAGGTGAATAGGTCGTCGAGGCGCTCAGGGCACTCTGTGTTTGGAGCGTCAATAGCAATGCGGAAAAGATTGAGCATTAGCCAGTTTGATGTTTTTCCTTGTGACTCAGGGAAACGTGGTTCCTTGAATAGTGTCGACATCAGCCGCTCGGGTTGAACGATTTCTGCCTCGAAGGCAGCCGAACGTTGTGCGCCCTCACCGGCGTAGGCTTTTGCTCGCGGTGAAACCGTGGAGAGATACTTCATATAGCGCATAGCTGACTCCTTGTGGATATCGAGCTTTGGATTTAACTCTTTCAGCGCTTCGCAGAAAGCCATCATCGAGTGGGCGCAGCGCATGCGTGTCGTCGATTTGGCCTCTATGGTCGGGTTGCCTTTGAAGACTTCTGGAAACGATTTATACATACGGCTCGCTATGCCCTTATGCTGCTTGACACCTAACTGCGTTAATTCTCCCGAGCGTTCGGCAGCGTCGAGCCATATGTTTTCAAGGCGGCGTTTCACATCCTGGCCTTTCTCAGTCAGCACTCCTGCTTTGTCAGCGGCCACAAAAATTGCTAATGGGTCGGCATACTGCTCATCACCGACGAGATAGCGCGAACCATGGCGGCCATAATGGCTGATGTAGAATGGCTTGTAGCCTTTTGGCGCAGGTGTGTTTGCGCTTTCGGTGACGGGGTAAAGGTAATATAAGCCGGCGGCTTTGTCGGGTGAGGCAATTATTTCGTCATAAGTTGTCTGCGCAGAGGCGCAGAGTGATATGAGCAGCAGTACGGGAAATAGAAGTCGTCGCATTGAAACTTACTTATAAAAAATCAGGCCGGAGAGAAGGGCTGACTATGCAGCTCTCTGCGTCCGGCCTGTATGTTAGTTAGTAATTATTATTAGTCGTTGAAGGTTAGCTCGTCGAAGCCTTCTTCGTCAAATTCGTCGGGATTGAACTCGTTGTCACCGTAGAAATCGGCGTCAAGGTCATCAATCGACGAAACTGCTGCAGCCTTAGCGTCAACCTTAGCGTCAAATTCGTCGAGGTCGACGTTTTGAGCCGGAGCATGGCCGAGCGAGAGGGTACACAGGGGGTCTTTTAAATTTTTGCCCGGAATCATCTCTTTCATCTCAATGAAGAATGCGCGGTCAGTCATGTAGTCAAAAACGTAGAGCAGTTTCTGACCCTCGTCCTCGATAAGGTCGCTGAGGATTGTGTCCTCCATCAGCCAAACGTCCTCATCAGAGTCTGATCCCATATCCTCAAATGTTATTTCTTTTTCTTTTTCCCAGTTGCGGTCGCACATGAAGAACGAGCTCATCTGGTTTTTATCATAGCTGACCGAGTTACAGATTGCGTTCTTGAGGTCGAGAAACGTTGCGTCAGCGTCGATTTTAATTTCTCTCTTGAAGTTATCAACTTCGTCAGAGACTATTCTAAAGTTGAATATCATATGGTTGTATTGATAGTGGGTTCTTGTTATATGAACTGAATGTTTGTTTACGCTGCGAAGTTAATAATATGTCAAAATCTACGCAAAAAAATATTTGTCATTTTAGCGAAAAATTTTTTCCACCCCATCACTTTCGCAGCCTACATCCTCATAACAAATCCCACGGCGTATAGTTTTATTTGCATCCTATGCATTGCAAACTTAACCTTCTTCGAAGTAGCCCCGATGTTGAGGGTGAAATAGCCTGTAGAATTTTATTATTTGAGTTTTAAATCGAAGAACATAAAACGTGTTTCCAGTGGTTCACCATCTTTTAATTCAAGAAATTCGCGTTCTTCCTGTTCTGTCTTATACAAAGGTTTGAAGCCGTTCTTTTCGTAGAAATGCATTGTTTTTTTGTTATTGTAGGCATCCACTACAATGAAACGACACCCGGTCTTATTATCAAAAGAACGAAACCAACCTTTCAGAAAATCAAGAATTTGACTGCCAATGTTAAATCCCTTGCCTCTATATTCACAAGATACTCCCAAACGTCCGATAAGGACTGCCGGATAATTCATTCCTCGTTTAGCGTTAGTGACACTTCGTTGCAAGCGGTTACGCGCAGAATTGGCTATAAATTGTGCTTTTACACTATCGTTAGCTAAGGTAACGAGTCCTAAAATCTTTGATGGATCAGCAGTGTTAATCCAGGCATAGGTCTTTCCGAGTAATTCGTTTTCATATAGAAATGCATCTTTGGAAAAGAACTCGTCGAGATCGTTGTCCTCACAAGAAAAAGGTGAGCAATAGGCTGCTACGTCAGCCGTATATGGCCGCATTACAGCATTGTGTTCAAGTATAAAACTATGATTGTAGTTCATTCTTTTTGTCTTTGGGAGGAAAAATGAACTCGCGCGATTTTCTTAAAAATTCGGCTATCTGCTCTTCACGTTCAGGCGAGAGGCTGGGAGTAGGTAACTTGCCGTTACGCTCAGCTTCCTCAACGAAAGTTCTTGCGGATTCTCCTGTAAGTACAGGTGATGAGTTGATAGTCATTGCCATAATTATTCTATTTTATAATGCAAAGATAC
>CAMWQZ010000292.1 GCA_947176515.1 uncultured Bacteroidales bacterium
GCCAGATGTGCTGATTGAAAGCACCCATTTAAGACGGAAGTCCCATTTCTTTTCAGGGAAGAGGAACGGTAGGATAAAACCACCACTTGCTGCGTCGATGTGAATACAAACTTCGTTGCCTGTTTCTTTATTATACTTGTCGAGCGCTGCATCAAGAGCCTCAACGTCATCGTTAAGACCTGTCCAGGTGACGCCTTCTATTGCAACTACGCAGATAGTGTTTTCGTCACACATTTTGATTGCCTGGTCGATGTCAAGCGTAGTGTGCTCAGTGCTCAGAGGCACCTGGCGCATCTCTATGTTCCAGAGAGTCGCAAATTTTTCCCATACGACCTGGAATCCTGCTGAAATTACAAAGTTAGGTTTGTCGTAAGGTTTGCCGGCTTTTTTGCGGCGCTCAATCCAGCGCTTCCACGCTGCGATACCGCCAAGCATACATGCTTCTGACGAACCAATAGCGAGCGCACCTGTCTTCCACTTGTTGGTTTCGGGTGTGTTCCACAAGTTTGCCATGATGTTGATACACTTCTGGCACATCACTGCTACGCGAGGATACTCAGTCTCATCAATATAGTTAATGTTGATGGCCTCGTTCATCAGCTTCGTAGCATAATCATCCATGTAGGTTGTCACGAACGTAGCAAGATTAAGTCGCGGTTGAGTCTGGGCGAAAGTTTCGTCTTTAACCATTTGATAGGCTACTTCAGGCGTTGTCGGTCCGTCTGGAATTCTTTCCACTGGAGAGGGTTGAAGCATTGCGTCTGATCCGAAAGGTTCGGATTTTGCATCGCCGTTGCGGAAATTTTTGTCAATCATAGTTGTAAGTTTTAAATTGTTAATCTTGAATGCGAAGTAGCCGTAAATCATTATGGTTATCAACCGCACTTTGGACATAGAACATAATATTACCGCAATAAGTTAACCCTCAACCCTAAAAAAAACTTAAAACAATAAATAAAAATACTCGCCGGCGGCAAACCGTCGGCGAGTATTAAAGGCTATTATAACCTAAATAATTTTATATCAGTTTTTTCAGTTATTGTTATTACGAGGAGCACCACCATTGCGGTTACCGCCTTCGCGGTCGCGACGGGGTCCACGGTCGCCACGAGGACGATCACCGCCTTCACGACGAGGGCCACGGTCGCCACGTGGAGCGCGCTGAGGTTCTTCCCAACCTTCAGGTTTAGGAAGTAATGCACGCATTGACAAGCGGAACTTACCGGTCTTTTTATCAATCTCGATAAGCTTAACTTCAACCTCGTCACCTTCTTTCAGGCCAGAAGCCTCCATGTTGTCAAGACGCTCCCATGAAATCTCTGAGATATGAAGCAATCCGTCACGGTTAGGCATGAACTGAACGAATGCACCGAAGTCCATGATGTTAACTACCTTGCCTTTATAGGTCTTGCCTTCTTCGGGGAGCTCTACGATAGCGTTAATCATCTCAAGAGCCTTGTCGATAGAAGCCTTGTTGGCGGCAGCAACTTCGATGTAACCCTGCTCGTCGATTTCGTCGATAGAGACAGTTGCGCCGCTGACTTCCTGAATACCCTGAATAATCTTTCCACCCGGGCCAATGACGGCACCGATAAGGTCTTTAGGTATAGTCATAGTCACGATGCGTGGCACATGAGGCTTGTAGTCTTCGCGAGGCGCCGGGATAGTCTGATTGATGATATTGAGGATATGAAGACGGCCGTCGCGAGCCTGAAGAAGCGCTTTTTCAAGAATTTCATAGCTGAGACCGTCGCACTTGATATCCATCTGAGTAGCTGTGATACCATCAACAGTACCTGTCACCTTGAAGTCCATATCTCCGAGGTGGTCTTCGTCACCGAGAATATCGCTGAGCACTGCATATTTGTTGCTTTCGGTGTCTGTGATAAGACCCATAGCGATACCGCTGACAGGCTTTTTCATCTTAACGCCTGCATCGAGTAGAGCGAGTGTACCTGCACAAACTGTCGCCATTGATGACGAACCGTTAGATTCGAGAATATCGCTCACTACGCGGCAAACGTAGGGGAAATCATCAGGGAACATGCGTTTGAGCGCACGGTGTGCGAGATTGCCATGACCGATTTCACGACGACCTACGCCACGCACAGCCTTAGCCTCACCGGTAGAGAAGGGAGGGAAATTATAGTGGAGGAGGAAGCGTTCGCGACCTTGATTAAGCACGTCATCGAGAATCTTTTCGTCGAGCTTAGTGCCGAGTGTAACAGTTGAGAGAGACTGAGTCTCACCACGGGTGAATACAGCTGATCCGTGAGGGCCAGGGATATAATCTACCTCACACCAGATAGGACGGATTTCGGTAGTCTTACGACCGTCGAGACGGATGCCTTCGTCGAGGATGCAACGGCGCACAGCCTCTTTCTCAACATCGTGGTAGTAGCGCTTCACGAGCGGAGTCTTTGCCTCGCGCTCTTCTTCGGGAAGTGATTCGATATATTCGTCGCAAATAGCATCGAAGCTATCCTGACGCCAGTGCTTGTCAGCGCAACCAGCCTTAGCGATAGCATATGCTTTGTCGTAGCATTTAGCTTTGACATCAGCTCGGAGTTCTTCGTCATTTACTTCGTGGCAGTATTCACGCTTAACAGTCTTACCTGCCATTTCAGCAAGTTCAATCTGAGCCTTGCACTGCTCTTTGATTGCTTCGTGAGCAGCCTTGAGGGCAGCGAGAAGATCTGCTTCAGAAACTTCATTCATTTCGCCTTCGACCATCATAATGTTGTCGTAGGTAGCACCGACCATGAGTTCCATATCTGCACGCTCGAGCTGTTCGAATGTCGGGTTGATAACAAATTCACCATCAATTCGAGCAACGCGCACTTCAGAAATCGGGCCGTTGAAAGGTATATCGCTCACCGCGATTGCCGCAGACGCAGCAAGACCGGCGAGAGCATCAGGCATATCAACACCATCGCTTGAATACATTGTGATGTTAACGAATGTGTCAGCATGGTAGTTGTCAGGGAACAGCGGACGAAGCACACGGTCAACCAAACGTGCGGTCAACACTTCGTAGTCGCTCGCGCGTCCTTCACGTTTAAGGAAACCACCGGGGAAACGTCCGGCAGAAGAGAATTTTTCTTTATACTCAACTTGAAGAGGC
>CAMWQZ010000293.1 GCA_947176515.1 uncultured Bacteroidales bacterium
TGTCACACGTCCGAGAGCTTCGAGAGCATCGATGTCAAAAATGCCCGATTCGCTGTTGAAATCGGGGAGATCGATAATTTTTTCAGCTTCGCCGCCGCCCCCGCCGGCACACGACGCGAGCATAAGCACACTTGCGCCCATAGCTAACGATTTGATTAAATGTTGCATAAATATAATAGTTTGTTGAATATAATTCTTACTAAGGCAAAATTACAAAAAACTCCATTTCCAGCCAATTTTAGCAAAAAAATAGTAACTTTGTCAGTTGAAATGTATTGAATGAGATTTTAATAAAACGTTTAAAAAGATGATAAAACGAATTTTCAGCATATTGGCAATCGCTGTTATAGGGGTTGCGGCGTTTGCGCTTGATTTACCAGTCAAGGAAGTCAATGGTAAGCCATACTATTATTATACAATAAAAAAAGGTGACACCGTCTATTCGCTTGTCTCTCGTTTGGGTATTACGCGTCAGCAACTTATAGCCAGCAATCCATCTGCCGCAGGAATGCTTAAGGCCGGTGAGACCTTATATTTTTCGGTTGAGGAGTTTGGCGACGGTAAGCCATATGTCATCGAGCGCGAGCCCCAGGAGGAGCCAATGCCCGAAGGTAGAATTAAGCATCATGTCAAAAAAGGCGAGACCCTTTATGGCATCAGCAAACAATATGGTGTAAGTCAGGAACAGATTGTGACTCTTAATCCCCGTGTGCGTAACGGAGTGAAGACTGGCATGATTCTCGAAATCCCTGTGAAAGTTGAGCCTGCTACAGAGCCAGCAGTAAATGAAGCTGCGACTGATAACGAATCTGGTATGCCACCGATTAATTATCAGTTAAAACCCGTCCGTCCGGCGATAGTCGAAATTGGTGAAGAGTTGCCCGAAGAAGATGTCACTGCTTCTACCGAAGAGTCAGATGACGAGGAAACTATTGACGACCAACATGTTAAACGTGACGCATCCATAGCCGTTTTGTTGCCCTTTATGCTTGAAACTGAAGCGCCGGCAAAACAGGCTATGCTTTACACTGATTTCTACAAAGGCCTCTTGATTGCAGCCGATACATTGTCAAATCGTGGCGACAGTCTTAAGATTTACGCTTATGACACTATGGGCGACATCAACCGTCTGCGCGCTCTGTTGACTGAGGACCAAGTTAAGGGCGCATCTGTCATAATAGCCCCAGACGATGACCGTCAGCTTGCCGCAATTGCCGAGGCTGTAGCCGACACCGATACAAAGGTGATTAATGTCTTTAATGTTAAGGATAGCCTGTTCATCAATCATAACGATATGGTTCAGACTAACATACCTCACCGTCTGATGTATCGCAAGGCGCTTAATGCTATTGACCATCTTTACCCTAATTTCTTACCTGTGATTTTAAGAAACGAGGCTGGTCGCAACGATAAGGCAGAGTTTATTGCATTTATAAAAGAAGCGTATGCTGAGCGTGGTATTGAGCCGCTTGAACTAATTTATGATGGTGCGTTACTCAATGCTCAGGTTGAAACATTGCCCGATGACGGAGGTAAATACCTTATTATCCCTTCGTCAGGCTCGCTCTCTGAATTTAATAAATTTGTCCATGCATTAAAGACCGTCCGCGAATCGTCGGGCGACAAACGTCAGATTGAATTATTCGGGTATCCTGACTGGACAGCATTCAGAGGCGACGCAGAAACGATGCTCCACACGGTTGGTGCAACTGTTTTCTCTCGTTTCTATTATGACCCTGATAGTTTTGACACACGTAGTCTGAACCAGGCGTTCAGACGCTGGTATGGCGACGATATGATGGAGGTTGTTCCAAATCATGGCGTGCTTGGCTTTGATATTGGCAATTTGGTTATCAGGAACTTGCGCGCCAATGACGGTGTGTTTAATCCTGCAGACTCCAGATATGTTGGCGTGCAGTCAAGTTTTGAATTTGTGAAGCCGAGTGATAGCGAAGACGCCGGGTATTGCAATGACGATGTATATATTTTGCGTTTTGCTCCCGGCACAAAAGTTGAGCGCCTGTCATTCTAACTACATCGACTTATGAAGTTGATTACAAGAAAATTATTGGCTTTAATGTGTGCGTTGGCTGCATTTTCATGTGCCGTCAACGCTCAGACTCATTATAAGCCCCATCTTAGCGTGGGATTCAAGGCCGGTATGACAATGTCAGAGATGTCATTCTCGCCCTCAGTGAAGCAGTCGTTCACAGATGGTACGACCGGAGCCGTGACATTCCGCTATACCGAAGAAAAACTTTTTGGCTTGATTGCCGAATTGGGATGGTCGCAGCGTGGTTGGAAAGAAAAATTTGAGGAGTCGCCATGCCGTTACTCACGAGCATTGACCTATCTGCACCTGCCTCTTTTGACCCACATCTATTTTGGCAGTCCGCGTTTCAAATGCTTTTTCAATCTCGGACCAGAGTTTGCTTACATGATAGCCGATAAAATTACGGCAAACTTTGATTATAGAGACCCCTACCATGCCGAGGGCTTTCCGACTAAAGCGCGAATGACCGAACAGTTGGCAATGGATGTCAAAAATAAGTTTGACTATGGCATCGTTGGTGGTTTTGGTGTGGAGTTTTATGTCACACCGCGTAACTCTGTCACACTCGAAGGCCGCTATTATTTTGGCTTAGGTAATATTTTCCCTGCTGCAAAAGCTGACACTTTCAGCGCCTCACGCAACACCTCCATCGAAATCACCGTCGGCTACAACTTCAGATTGAAGTAAAATAATATTAGTGGTGAAAAAAAGTTGGGGGAAAAGTTGCATGTTTCGAAAAAAGGGCGTACCTTTGCAGTGCTTTTAGAAAATGGTGCCTTTAGCTCAGTTGGTTAGAGCGTCGGATTGTGGTTCCGAAGGTCAAGGGTTCGAGGCCCCTAAGGCACCCACAGTTAGCGTCTTTGCTTTTTCAGCGAAGACGCTTTTTTATTGTAAGGACAACCCTGGTGTGTTTATTGTAAAGCAAAAATAAGTTAGTATGACAGATAATGACCTTAAAGATTTGTTAGACGCAGAGGCGAAGCGAATAAATCATCCTGATTTTATTGCTGAGGATCCCGTGCAATTTCCCCGGCGATTTTCGGAAAAACGCGATATTGAG
>CAMWQZ010000294.1 GCA_947176515.1 uncultured Bacteroidales bacterium
AAGAACATGACCAACAGCAGCAGCAGCAGCAACAACAACAACAACAACAACAGCAACAGCAGCAACAACAGATGACACAAAGCGCTGAGCAGATTCTGCAGTCAGTACAAAATAAAGAAAACAGCACCCGAAAGAAAGTGCAGGAACAAGAAGTCAAGAACGGCGGTCGCTCAACGACCGATAAACCCTGGTAAAAATGATTACGCGCCATCTACGTTTAACTATTTTGTTTCTGGCGCTGCTATCTTCCATAGCAGCTTTCAGCCAGACGTCTTTCAAAGTTGTGCCTCCCGGTAATGTTATTGCCGGCCGCAATTTCTCGCTAACATTCCGTCTGACAAATGGCCAGACCAATGCTCCTAAGCCACCGGAATTACAAGGTTGCGACCTGCTTTACGGTCCGTCGGTTTCAACTATGTCGAGCAGCCAGTATATCAACGGCCAGATGTCATCAACGACTTCTGTTGATTATACATATATGTACCGCGCAACGACTCCTGGCAAAGTGACCGTTCCTGAAATAACCGTCAATTCCGGTGGTAAAAGCTTCACATCAAAATCTGTCACGTTTGAAATCCTCCCACCTGACAAACCTACGCAGCAACAACAAGGCGGTCAGCAGTCTGCCCCCGCCGTAAGTGCGGTCGACCCATCGACACACCGTCCGGGAGCAGTGTCGCCAAATGATTTATTTGTGCGCGTATCATTCTCTAAGACTCACGCTCTTGAGCAGGAAGCCGTGATGGCAACTATTAAGGTCTACACAAAATACTCTATCACAAGCTTCCTTGTAACGCAACAACCGCTTTTCGATGGTTTCCTCTCAGAAGAACTGCCAGTTAATCTCGAAGTAAATCTCGAAAACTACAATGGTCAAAACTACAACACTGCCGTACTTAAGCGTCTCCTTCTCTATCCTCAGAAAGCCGGTAAACTAACCGTCAACTCAGGTAAATATGACATTACCATTCAGCAGTTTGAATTGGTTAACATGGGTTTCTTCACAACCCAACGCCCTGTTGAACGTCAGATTACAACCGAATCTAACATGGCTTCAATCGAAGTTACCCCCCTGCCCGAACCTAAACCAGTTGGATTTGACGGGGCTGTCGGCAGCTTCACAGTGTCAACCGACCTGCAACCTGAATTGCTGCGCACAAACGAAGCCGCTGTATATACTTATACAATTAAAGGCACCGGTAATATCCGTTATCTCAAGCAACCTGATGTTAAATTCCCTTCAAGCATCGACCGCTACACTCCTAAAACTGATATTGATGCTCGTATTGTCGGAGCTAACACCACTGGTACATATAAAGTAGACTATACAATCGTGCCGCAGGAAGCAGGCAAACTCGTCATACCTGGTACACCTTTCGTTTACTACGATATTGACAAGAAAGAATACGTCACTCTCGACACAAGATCTTACGAACTCAACGTTGCCAAAGGCACTTCGACATCATCAGTAGTTGAGCAACGCGAGATTGACAAAAGTATGCACGATATCCTCCATATTAAGCCGTCGACTGACCGTCAGAAGAAAGAGGTGTCCTATATTTTCCACAATGGACTCTACTGGCTTACATTCATAATCGCAGTTGCAATCCTTATTGCTATTGCTATTATTTATCGCCGCCAACTCAAGTTCAACGCCGATGTAAAAGGTCGCAAACACGCCCGTGCAAATCGTGTAGTGTCTAAGCGTCTCAAATCTGCTCGCGAGTTTATGAAAGCTCATGAAAACGAAAAATTCTATGCAGAACTCGCCAAGGCTATGTGGGGTTACATCAGTGATAAATTAAGCATCGCTCCGTCACAGCTGATACGTGATAACATCGCTTCACAACTTGAAAATTATGGAGCTTCAGAGCAGACCGCAAAAGATGTTCTATCGGTACTTGACGAATGTGAAATGGCTCGTTTCACCCCTCAACACTCTGACCAGGAAGTTGCCCAGCTTTACGACCAGGCGGTCGCTGCGATTAAGAGCCTTGAAGATGTCAAAAAATAATATAGCAAGCATTATGAAACATATCATAGCAATCTGCCTCTCTCTATTTTGCCTCTCCGCTTCGGCTGCATCTTTGGCTCAACAAGCCGATTCGGCTTACAATCGTGAGGCATATGCCGATGCAATCCGTCTCTATCAGGAGTCTATTTTCCACAATGGACTCTACTGGCTTACATTCATAATCGCAGTTGCAATCCTTATTGCTATTGCTATTATTTATCGCCGCCAACTCAAGTTCAACGCCGATGTAAAAGGTCGCAAACACGCCCGTGCAAATCGTGTAGTGTCTAAGCGTCTCAAATCTGCTCGCGAGTTTATGAAAGCTCATGAAAACGAAAAATTCTATGCAGAACTCGCCAAGGCTATGTGGGGTTACATCAGTGATAAATTAAGCATCGCTCCGTCACAGCTGATACGTGATAACATCGCTTCACAACTTGAAAATTATGGAGCTTCAGAGCAGACCGCAAAAGATGTTCTATCGGTACTTGACGAATGTGAAATGGCTCGTTTCACCCCTCAACACTCTGACCAGGAAGTTGCCCAGCTTTACGACCAGGCGGTCGCTGCGATTAAGAGCCTTGAAGATGTCAAAAAATAATATAGCAAGCATTATGAAACATATCATAGCAATCTGCCTCTCTCTATTTTGCCTCTCCGCTTCGGCTGCATCTTTGGCTCAACAAGCCGATTCGGCTTACAATCGTGAGGCATATGCCGATGCAATCCGTCTCTACCAAGAGTCTATCACTACCGACGGAGTATCATCAAATATACTTTATAACCTTGGTAACGCTTACTATCGCGACAATCAGCTTGGCAAAGCCATCCTGAGCTATGAGCGTGCACTAACCCTTGACCCGTCTAACGCAGAAGCTGCCACTAATCTCAACTTCGTAAAGACCCGCATCGAGGATGCGCCTGAAGACGACAGCAGCTTCCTTAGCAATGTTCATAAAAGCATTTTGTCGACTTTCTCGCCTGACGCTTGGGCTTGGCTTGCACTTGCAATTTTCATAGTTATGCTCGGCACCGTTGCAGCCTATATTTTCTCTAGCAATGTGGCCGTGAGGAAATTCGGTTTCTTTTGCGC
>CAMWQZ010000295.1 GCA_947176515.1 uncultured Bacteroidales bacterium
CTTGGCTCGTTGGCTCGGCGATGTGTATAATAGTCATGATTTTGTCAACGTTCTTTATTCGCAATTTCTCGTTTGCGACCCCGACGACCCGACTTGGTTTGCTCGCGACCGTTTCTTCCTCGACCCCGGCCACATGTCTCCAATGCTGTATTCAGTACTTGCTCTTATGGGTAACTACACAATCGAAGAGTTGCAGCAATTTCGTCAGTGGGGTAGTGTCACTCCAGGTCATCCCGAATTAGACCCCACGCGTGGTGTCGAGAATACTTCCGGTCCTCTTGGTCAGGGTCACACTATGGCAGTTGGCTGCGCGCTTGCCGAGCGTTTCCTTCAGGCCCGTTTCGGTGATGTCGTTGCTCACAAAACTTATGCTTATATCTCCGATGGTGGTATTCAGGAAGAGATTTCGCAGGGAGCCGGACGCATTGCCGGATATCTTGGCCTTTCAAATCTCATAATGTTCTATGATGCGAATACAATTCAGCTTTCGACAGAAGTTGATGCCGTAGACCGCGAAGATTATGCAGCCAAGTACCGTGCATGGCATTGGAATGTTATTGAAATTGATGGAAATGACCCTGTGCAGATTGCCGATGCTCTTGAAAAGGCTAACAAAGAGACTTCTCGCCCTACTATTATAATAGGTAATACAGTCATGGGCAAGGGCGTGGTTAAAGCTGATGGTTCATCATTTGAAAATCAATGCTCAACTCACGGTCAGCCATTAAGCAAATCAGGTGCTGATGTAAACAACACGATTAAAAATCTTGGAGGTGACCCGGAGAATCCATGGGCTGTATTCGAAGATGTTGAAGCGCTCTATGAAGAACGTCGCAAGCAGCTCCGCTCTATCGTAGCAGAGCGTCGCAAAGCGTTTGACAAGTGGGCAAAAGAAAATCCAGAAAAGGCTGAGACATTAAAATCATACATTGATGGTAAACTGCCCCACATCGATTACAAAGCTATAGCTCATAAAGCCAATGTTGCTACCCGTACGGCGTCTGCTGATGTTCTCTCTGTGCTTGGTGAGAAAGTTGGTAATATGATTGTTTCATCAGCCGACCTCGCTAACAGCGATAAGACAGAAGCATTCTTGAAAAAGACAGGCGCGTTTGTTCCTGGCGATTTCTCTGGCGCTTTCCTTCATGCCGGTGTCGCCGAGTTGACAATGGCATCAATAATTAATGGTGCGGTCCTCCATTGCGGTGTGATAGGAGCATGCGCTACATTCTTTGTATTCTCTGATTATATGAAACCGGCTATGCGTCTGGCTTCGCTGATGCAGTTGCCGGTAAAATATATCTGGTCTCACGATGCTTTCCGAGTAGGTGAAGATGGCCCCACTCACGAGCCAATCGAACAGGAAGCACAGCTGCGCCTTCTTGAAGAAATCAAAAACTTTAATGGTTATCCCTCACTGCTCGCTATGCGTCCGGCAGATTCTGCAGAGACAACCGTTTGCTGGGAAATGGCTATGGAGAATACTCATTCGTCGAGCGCTCTGGTTCTCACTCGTCAGGATATACCTGATCTCCCATCTCCTGATGGAGATCGTTACAAAGATGCGTTGCAGGCTCGTAAGGGTGGCTACACAGTGATAAAGAATGAAAATCCTGATATAATCCTCGTTGCAAATGGTTCGGAAGTCTCGCTCCTTTGCGATGTGTCTGTAGCATTAGCTGCTGAGGGCGTAAAGGCAAATGTAGTGTCTATGCCTTCAATCGGATTATTCAACATTCAGGACGAAAGCTATCGAAATAGCGTGCTGCCTGCCGGTGTGGCTCAGTTTGGTCTGACTGCAGGTCTGCCATCAACTATCCGTATGATTAAAGGCTTTACTGGAGAGGTTTATGGCATGGCGCGTTTCGGCGCTTCAGCTCCGTATAAAGTTCTTGATGAAAAATTTGGCTTTACAGTCCACAATATCCTTGACTGCGTCAAGAATATCTTGGGATAACGATTGCCATTGTTTTTAAAATTATGAAGAAATTATATTTAACACTGTCGGCAATGCTTGTTGCATTGTCGGCAGTTTCTGCTACTATAGAGTATAAGATTCAAAGTGTAATATTCTCAGAGACGACAGAATGGGGTGATTTAGAGGTCACCTTTGTGCGTTGCGGAAATAATAATATTTATACCTTCTCAACTGTTAGTCTTGATGGGGTCGAAGTGAACCATACGCGTTCGAGCAATAATATTGGCGGCTTTCTTGCCGATGGCTGGTGGATGGGCGGAAACCACAATGATGGCAAACCGAATGCTCGTACGATGAACGTTACCGTTAAAGTTGACGGGGTCGTACTGCCGAAAAAACGTGCGACCTTGACAGGAAAAGTTTTGACAATTGATGTTGAGAATGATATTTACTTTGCTGATGAGGTTAAGTTCTGCACAGAGAAGATTTCATATCGTGTGTCAGGCAATAGTATCGAGGTGACTGGACATCATGACTATTGTTATCCGCGTGCGCTTAATGTCGAGAAGTATTATCCGATGCAATCAGTTTTTGTTGACGAAACTGAGATTCTTACGCCCGGTGGTCTGTGTCGTACTTGGACGGAGATTGAACCTGTATCAGAAGGAAAAGAAATAGAGTTCACCCGAGCTTCGGCTCCTGATTTCTGCACATTTGTGGAACATGGTAAAAATGGTTATCAGGCTGTCTATCTCTCACGCGAAGGACTTGGCAATCGCGAGTGGGTCGGTGATAACGATGTAATCTTTATAGGAAATAGTTGGGGCAAATCATATCATAAATGTATTGGCGATTACAATGTCTCTGGCGGACAGCAGTCAGATTGGCATGGCGTCTATTCATGGTTCCGCGAGCCTTTAACTGACAATTGCAGAAATGAATCAGATGATTTGATATTTGAATATGGAGCTTATGTTGATGGAGAGCCAGTGGTGATGCATCTCGCGTCTAATGGCAAAATGTCGCAAACGGCAGGCATTAGCGAAGTGGTTTATGATGCGACATCTAATGATTTTGCAAGTGCAGGTAATGGTTTTATTGCAATTTCTCAATTGACGCCAGACGCTCGCTGCTATAATGCTTCGGGCTCGCTAATTCATGTCGGTTCAGGCAAGGTTGA
>CAMWQZ010000296.1 GCA_947176515.1 uncultured Bacteroidales bacterium
CCCCCCTCTTTTTTTTTAATGATACGGCGACCCCCGAGATCTCCACGCGTAAGCTGGTCGGCAGCGTCAGATGTGTATTAGTGACAGCGTCTATACCTTTTTTTATCTGCGCCCATTGGTCACGGTTAATAATATGGACAACATCAAACACCATCAGACCTTCGCTGTTTTCGAGACAGCATTTCACTGCATTGGTGAGGTTATGGGGGTCGGCAGCGTCTGCCGAATGGTTGATAGACTGGATTGAGCCAATAACATGACAGTCGCCCATGATTATTGAATCAGCGCGGTTAAGCGCATATTCTACAGACTCATTGTCGTCAGGGCCATAGACGCGCTCGAGATAGGCGCCAACGATAAAATTGTCGAGCGCCGGTGCGAAGCCTGCTTTCTGATAGGCATCGCTGCCATAGGGATATTTCTTGCACCATTCGCTGCGAGGACTTGCCCAATTCTGACCATTCTTTTCAATCGCGTGAATCCATGAACCGGCCCAGTAGTTGAGCTCGAGCTCGGGACGAATCGTCTTCATCGAGTCGCTTACGTTAGTGATAAAGTCATGCAGCACACCTGCACGGAAAGCCAGCCACTCATTGTAATATTTACCTGGGACAACCTCTCCGTTGCCGTCATAGGTGAAAATATCAGCAGGCCAGTTTTCGACTGTCACTCCGATATATTTTTCAAATGCATCGCGGCTTTCTGCTGAAAAATCACTCTCCATGTCGGGGAATCGGCAATAGTCGAGTGCAAGACCGTCTATCTCATAGTTGCTTACAATTTCACTCAGCACGCTCATGGCATAATCACGTGAATCTTGGCGAACAGGGTTCAGGAAGGCTGCAACCTTTGTGGTGTTGGTTCGGATGTCTTCCATTGTGCCCTCGGGACGATATTCGAGACATGTGCGACCGTCAAAAGTCGAATCCTCGTAGCATAAACCTTTTTGCCACCAAGACGAACCGATAGGGAACACACAAGCAGATGCGGTAACCTTCATGCCAAGACGGTGGGCTTCATCAATGACATATTGGAGATAATCCCAATCTCTCTCTACGACAAGAGAATCAACACAAGTCAGCTCAGGAACAATCTTGCTTTTGTAGAGCACTTTACCCTCAATCGGTTTGACATCAACAACTATATTGTTGAAACCAGTCTCTTTAGCTTTCTCGAGATAATATGTTATGGTGTCCTGATTGGAAAAACGGTCAAAGTTAGCTTCACCACACATCCAAAGGTATTTTGGCTTCTCATTCGGTTCGGCCTTTGAGGCGGAGCATCCACTAATAGCCGCACCTACTATTGCCGCAGTAGCGACTCCTAACATAAGCATCCGGCTTTGACTGCAAAAATCTTTAAGCATATGATAATGTATTATTTCTTTTCTGTAAAATGGCCACTAATATCGACATCACGCGCATCAAACGGATTAAGCACTGCATCGACAATAAGCGCATATTCGCCTCTCGAGATTGTATCTGTGATTTCTTTAGGCGCTATGCCATACTCGGCCAAAACTTTATTGCCATCGACTTCTAACTTTGCCGCAGCGACAATAAAAGCCATAGCGTCAGCATAAGTCATTGGGCTATTATGGTCAAGGGAATCACATGAAACATTAAGCTCGTAAAAGTTAACCAAATCAGTAACGTCGTTCATGAGCAGGGATTCGTCAGCACGCAGCCAAGTCTGATTACTCCAGCCGACATTGCGGCCTTCGCCTCGAAGTATGCCGCTCGCACCGATACGCTGATATGGTTTAAAACGTTTATCGTTCTTATCAACATCAAGAAATGGCATAATATAGCCACCGGCATCGAGGATGGCTCGCTGCACATCACGCACATTGACTTCAGACGGCTTCACCCCGTAGCGCACTGCGAGGGCAGCAATAGCTCCTGCAGCCTGGCCAATCTGGGTGACGACAGGTTGCAGACGCGTTGAGCCGTTGACAATATTAGAGACTGAGACTGACTTCTCGGTGACAAGCATGTTGTCGATATCTTTAGGGATTACAACGCCCATAGGCAAGCCATAAGAAGGTATGGGATGGAAGCTTATCTTTGGCAGCGTGTCAAGGCCATTGTAAGCCAAATGATGCTGGTCAACAGGATAGTCGCCAACGGCGATAGCCGTTCTGTATAGAGGGTCTGCTGTTTCGTAAGGGGTGGTGATGTGGTTGAGAGTGAAGCGTGTGAGACCGTGGATGCGGCGTGACTCACGGTGATAGGGCATAAGAGGCAGAAGGTCGACAGTCGGAAATTCATCATCAGCGAGACCGAGATTATTGAACCCTAATTGCTTTTGAAGGAAGTAAACGTAGCGCAGAGTTTTTGCTTTAGCTTCTTCAAGAGCCTCATCTCGCTCCTCGGGCGACATCTCTACAAGATTGACATAATAGTCATTACCGGCGAATGGCCAGTTTATCATATACTTACCATTTGGCAATTTGCCATAACGCATCATGTAGTCAGGCGAATAATTATGGCTTCGGTCATCGGGGTCTGGGCAGAGTCCAGTTTCGCAAGTACAGGCAAACTCTGAAGGGTCATAACCTTCTGGCTCGTCCATTGTGACGTCGCGGCCATAATCTTTGAGAATAGCGACCATCGTAATGTCTTGGACAATATTACGAGCCGAGTCGGGAGCAATGTCTTCGCCCGTCGTCTTGCGGCTTTCCATTCCGAGGTCATAGCCTACTCCTACAATCTTAGCGATGTCGCCAAGTTCAGTTCCATCTATGAGAATACGCGATTTTACCCGAAAAGTTTTTCCATCTTCGCGCTCAAATTTGACCGTCCATTTTCCATCAGGCAGCTGCTCAATCTCTATAGGCTTAGCCTTGTATTCTATCATCAGATTTTGCTCGGCTTCTGCAAGCTCGTGAAAAACTTTATTGCCTACAGATGGCTCAAAAAGTACATTACTCACCCAGCCAGTCTTGAGTGAATCGAGCCCCCCATAATGCTCTGCGAGTTTCTCACGAAATTCTCCGAAAAAACCGGCCGGCATACGGTAGTTTCCGTCAACGGCGCTTACGCCTGCCGAAGTTAACATCCCTCCCAGCCATGTAGTAGGTTCTACAA
>CAMWQZ010000297.1 GCA_947176515.1 uncultured Bacteroidales bacterium
ACGGCTGGGTTTTCTCCGAGGACACGCATGATGACTTCGGTCGCGATGCCGTCTTTGTTGAGGGTCTGGGCATACTCACCGGCGATGTCGTTTTTGGTGTGATTGCCGCAAACGAGCAATAGGGGCACGAGTTTGGCGCGCTTCACTCTCTTTCCGTCGCGTTTCAGTTCGGTGATTGTTGACTCGGCTGTCGGATAGCCCTCGATGGTGCTCACATGGTAGCCGTCATGACCTTGGGCCGCAAGCATATAGTCGAGCTGGCAGTATGTGGCAGTGCTCGGTAGCATGTTGCCATGACCCACATATACGACCGCTTCGTCTTTGACGCGCGGCTCTTCAGCGAGCACCGCTACAAGTTCCTCACAGTCATCAGGAGTATAACAAAGGGGTTCACCACATTTAAGCAGACTGAAAAAACGTGCGGTAGCGTCACACGCGTTGCGCACCTCAGCCATCTCGGCTCCGTCGATAAGCGTAGTGCTTTGGACGTAGACCGTATCATAGCCGTCGGCGCGGAGCCGCAATAGCGCTTCGGTAGGGCTCTCTATCATTTCGCCAGCCTTTCTGAGACGCTGCCTGACCACTGGCGATATATAAGCTTCGCGCACCTCGTAATCTGGTAATGCTTCGGTTATGTCTGCCGTAATACGGTCGATGGTTTTAGAGCGAGTGTCGCTGTCTGAACTCCCATAATGTGCTACCAGCCCAGCCTTTTTAGCCTCCAGATTAACGCTACAGGATATAGCCACAGCACACGCGATAAGAACTAATTTCATCTTCATAATCATTAATTTTTCATCCTTCATTCATCATTCTTCATTTCAACGTAACGCTTAGGCTGACGACAACCGAGCGGCCCGGTGAATAGAGGGCAAAGTTGCTGTTAAGCGGACGCATGTCGCGGCGGTCAAA
Organism: uncultured Bacteroidales bacterium; assembly: GCA_947176515.1. GTDB lineage: Bacteria > Bacteroidota > Bacteroidia > Bacteroidales > Muribaculaceae > CAG-873. The sequence continues at coordinate 913 of CAMWQZ010000297.1, forward strand.
AATATTGTCGATGCCGACTCCGGGCGTGAGCGTAAAGCGGCGGAAGCAGTTGAATGTGTGTCGGGTGGTAAGATTCCAGATACCATAGCCGGGTGCATCTCCGTCTGCGTCGCCTGGATAGTAAGTCTTTGACTGCATGCGTCCAGTAAGATTGATATTAAGTTTATACCAATCCCATGAGTGGACGTAGTTAGCGGCGATTGTACCAGTGTGCATCACGCTACGGTTGAGTCTCTGCCAGCTGCCGTCATCGTTGAGGCCGCGGCCATAGGCGTAGCTATAGTTGCCACTTAGGGTGAGGCCGAGCAACGGATTTACAGATACGTTCACCTCAACACCTTTGACAGTCGCTTTAGAGAAGTTATAATACTCTTTTACAGTCAGTGTCGAAGTCTTTATGTTATTGATTTCTGGAAATTCAGCAATCAATGCTGCTTGTTGCTCCTCGCTTAGAGCCGAGAACTTAGTCGAGCTCGATGTAACCATGTTCTTGACGAAATTAAGGTAGCCTGTCAGAGACAAGGTGACTTTAGATGTGCGATACTCAAGGTTAATAGAGCCATAATTGCTGTCTTCGGCTTTGAGGTCGCGGTTACCAAAAGTTATGATATGACGGCTGCCCATTGGCTTAAGCATGTGATAATAAAGTTCGTCGATGCCAGGGGCGCGGTAGCCCATTGCGTAAGTGCCTCGCGCGTTGAAGTTGCCGATATTATACATAAGGGCCACCTTCGGAGTGAGACGCGAACCTATTTCGCGATGTAAGTCATAACGCAGCCCGGCAAGGACAGTGATGTGGTCAAGCAGACGCTGTTCGTGCTGGCCATAAGCTGAGAATGTACCCAGGCCCTTGTCGAGATCTGACTCAGGTCGGTCGAGTCGTTCATATCGGTAGTCGACGCCAAAGACAGTGTTGCTGTTTTCCGAGAAATTGAATATGCCACGAGCCTCGACGTCATTATAGTCCTGACGCTTGGTTTTGTAATAATCGCCTGGCAGATAGTTGCCTGTAGCCACCATGTATTTATACCATTGACCGTATGTTCGGCCTGTATAATCCAACTTGATGCTGCCAAGTGAGCCAAGACTGTAGCTGCCTCCTGCGCCCCAAGAGAAACTTTCGGAAAAAGTATTATACTTCGTGCCGCCAGTGATGTCGGGGCGTTCAACAGGTCTGTCCAGCAAGCGGTTGTAATATGTCCCCTCTGCGTAGAGCGATAGCCGCTCAGTAGGGTCATAGGTGAATTTCTGGGTGAGATTATTAGATGTATAGCCGAGAGAGAGTTGCGATAGAGTTTCGACGAGGTCGCCGTCTGACTCAGTGTAGTGAGAGTTTTGCCATCCGTCAGAGTGAGAATAGTTATATCCGGTCAGCGAGCCAACCCTTCCGGCGCGTAGCGAAAGGTCGAGGCCCTGATTAAACTGGCCGTCGCGAGAGTAGCGGCTGTTTGTTGTAAATTCTGATTGCTCACCAGCGTCAGCAGTGATAATATTTATTACGCCGCCCACTGCATCCGATCCGTAGAGGGTCGACGCAGCGCCATTAAGCACCTCTACACGCTTGATAAGGTTAACGTCAATCTGCCCGAGGTCGACATTGCCGCTGATGTCGCCGGTCATTTTACGGCCATTAAGCAAGATGAGTACATGGCTGTTAGTTAAGCCGTTCATGCGAAGATAAGAACCCATGGCCGTCGGTGAGAACGACAATGACGGCACCATCATGGTCAGCGCGTCCTGTAGGTCGGTTAAGCCAGCATTGCGGATTTCGTTGCCGGTAATCACTTCGACCGGAACAGGCGTAGCCTTCAGGCGCTGGTGAATACCCGTGCCTGTGACAACGACCGGATTAAGGTCATAATGTGTTGTATCGGTAAATTCAATGCCGTTGGGAGTTTCTGCGGCAAAAGCTGTCGGCGAGCCCATTGCCGCCAAAGACAGCAGCAATGCGAGTCTGTTAGTTAGTTTATTCATTGTGATGATGTAATAAAGTTTGCAATTTTTCAACTGCAAAATTACACACCACCTCAAAGGTCGGCAATCCTCAAAATTTGGTATTTTTCCACGCTTGAAGCACCGCTATCGCCACTCCAATATACCTAAAAAAGTGTAGAAATTCATTTTTCGCCGTTTGCTTATACAAGCAGCCAGGCGGTGTAAGCGAGGTAGCAGAGTAG
>CAMWQZ010000298.1 GCA_947176515.1 uncultured Bacteroidales bacterium
TCACCACACATGGCTCGTTGCTGTTGAGCATCCGCCGCCAGATGTCGACGCGTTCGCCATCAGAAAATTTCGAATGATAGATGATTACCCTCTCGCCAAAAACTTTTTGCAGGCGACGCGTGAGTTGAGTGGTGAGTGCAATTTCGGGTACGAGAAATAATGCCTGGTCGCCACGGCTAAGTACATAGTCGATAAGATGGATATAAATTTCGGTCTTTCCGCTGGACGTAACCCCATGGAGCAGGGCGACGTTGTGGTCAATCAGTCCATTGTGGATTTCTCCAAGCGCCTTATTTTGTGCGTCAGAGAGGGTGGGTAAGGCCCCAGTGGGCGTATCAACGGGCGAAAAACGAGAAACTTCGCGAGCAGTGATTTCTAAAATGCCCTTTTTCTCTATCGCAGAGATGATAGCACGGGTCACGCCGCTACGCTCAAGCAGTGCGTCAAGCGTGATTTCGTCTCGACCATTGTGACTAAGCGATAATAGGGCCAGTAAAGCCATTTCCTGTTTTTTTGCGCCCTTTACGGCTTCAATTGCTTTTGTCCCGTCTGTCGATGGAGCCAATCTGACATATTTTATCTTCTTACGTCTGAATCTTTCAACGATTTTTTCGGCTATGACAGCTATGCCACGATTAATGAGCCGGTCGACGGTGGCTTCGGGATTATTGATGCCGGCTAACGATGATATTTCTTTAGTTGAAAGACGCTTGCGTTTTCCAAGCAATTCCATCACTGCCTTTTCGGCATCGTCAAGTTCAATTGCATCTTCATAATCAAAATCTGGATTTAACTCCACGACCGTCTCGCTCTCAACCTTTAGTCCGGCCGGTAATGCCGCCTTATACACATCGCCAATCGGACTAAGGTAATAGTCGGCAATCCACCTCCAGAATCGCAGTTGCGGATGACGAACAATCGGACTGCTGTCAATAAGATATACTATATCCTTAATGTTAAAGGCTTCTTGTGGTGCAACTGGTGAAATGCTTTCAACAATAGCTGTATAGTATTTAGAAGGCCCAAACGGCACAAGTACACGCGACCCAACGGACACTTCTTTATCAAACGTCGAAGGTACGCGGTAGGTAAACGTGCGGTCAAACGGCAACGGCAATATGACTTGTGCGTAATAATGGCTCATACTTACGCAAAGTTAGCAAAAAAATAAACATTACTACCCCTTAATATGTTTCTATTTTAGAATCATATAAGTATAAACAAATTAAACTTTTCAGCCATATGGACTTAAATCAACAAAAAGCAAATGCAGAAGCCGCAATCGCAAAAGCAGCGGCAGAAGTTTCAGCACAGGCAGCCGCAGCTGCAGCAACCGACGAAACTCAGAGTTTGAAATCAAAAGTAGCTGACGCTTATGCCAGCGCTAAAGACCAGATTGCTGATACCGCTCAGCAAGTAATGGATACAGCAAGTGACAAGTATGCTCAAGTAAAAGATACTGTCGCAGATAAGACCGCGTCAGTAGCAGATAAGGTTAAGAATTTTGCAGCCAGTGCTCTCGATAAGGGTGCCGACTTGATGGATTCTCTTGCCGACAAGGCGCACGACGCAGCTGCCGGCATGAAACAATGAAGTGAAGTATAGTGCGGCGTCACAGGGTGTGGACATCAACCACAAACCTGAACTGACCGCCTGGCGGCGTGAGGTCAATCCTGCCGCTCACCATTCTCCGACTTTCGACAATTATATTGTCGGGAGCCGGAATGTTTTTTGTAGGTATTACAGAATATTCCCCCTCTGAGCCATCAGCCAGAAAATGCTCAGAAAGTGAGTGGGCCACGAACCCCATCGTCATGCGCAGATTGATTTCAACCGTGGCATCGAGCATCGTTGAGTTGTCATCCAGTCGCGCCACCAGCATATCGACTCCTAAAGGACCGTCATAGCTTGGGGCAATTAGCCTTTCGACAGCCTGACGCATTGCTTCGGCAGTTTGCACGATTCGCGCGGCTGGATACTCCGCTCCTATTATTTCGAGGAGGCGTTTGTCTGTGGCGAGCTTATTGCCGGTATAACTACCCGATGCGTCGGCATTGAACAACGAATATCCCACGAACGCACACTTGCCATCTTGACATTCAAATAGCATTGCAAAGTCGGCCGCGCGGTCATAAGCATTCTCTACCATCACGCTACCCTGGCGTTGTATAGTCCCCTCGCACCGTCGCAATGTTTCTTCAGCGCTCACATGCCGGGTGTCAAGTAGGCCGCGACCGGAACTAGACCAAGGAGACTTAATAATCAACGCCTGTTTTTCAGAAAGTATGTGCCGCAGTTCATTTGAATTGTTAACCTCGACAGCTGCAGGAGCAATCTCGAAGTCAAGGCGCTTAGCCACTTCCTCACGCAGCATAGCCGCAGTCCGTCTGTGTGACAACTGTCGCCAAGCTGCGATTTGTTCATCAGTCGGCAAATGCTCAGGGGAAAATCCCTCGCGGATGAAATCTTTTCTTGCTGCAAGTGACCAACCCCACGGCGCCGCTTCATACCCATCGCAGTTGTTATGGTCAAAAATAGAAACTTCAAGCCCAAACCGCTGACACATAGTATCAAGCCAGCGCGCATTCACACCATACGCCAGCAGGCTGTGACCACGATTGCCATACCATAAAGGTAAAGCTGCTCCTGCGCGCCGCAATGCGACAGCGGCTTTGGGCGCCGTGAAATTCTCAATGCCCGAAGCGAGAGCGAGGTCGTTGTCTGGATTGAAAAGATGAAGTTTCGCCATATCGTCGGCAAAGTTACATCTTTTTGCCGTTTCATCATAAAAAAACAAAGGCACCTTCTCACGAGGGCGCCCTGCTTCGTTTTAAAAGACTTAAAACAATTACATAACTAACATAAAACACATTATCTTTTTATTGACTTAATCCGCACTTTCAGTTGCTATAAGACAACTAAGGCTACGGACGACCTTTCGTTCGTAAAATCAGATTTTTGTTGGTTTCTAATTTTTATGGGAATTAATCATTAATAAGTGAGCTAACAATTGTGTGTAAGTGAATCAATTTTTATTTTGCAGTACAAAATTACAATCAATTTATTTAATACGCAATAGTCTGCGTC
>CAMWQZ010000299.1 GCA_947176515.1 uncultured Bacteroidales bacterium
TCGTCGGCAGCGTCATATGTGTATAATAGAAAGGACAAACAGTATCTGCCATCTGACATGTCATTTACTGTCGACTACCTCGGGGCCGAAGTCACACAAGTTGGTCTTAACTATTCTCGTCCAGCAGCTCAGATACTCGGTCAGTATTATCAGTTTATCCGTCTCGGATTCGAAGGCTATAAGAATATCCAGTATAACTCTCTTGAAATCGCCAAGTATTTCCACTCACAGATTTCGAAGATGCCTGAATTCCAGCCTTACTCTGAAGATGTGCCCAATCCTATCGTGACATGGCTTATGAAGCCAGAGGTTCAGAAGAAGGTTAACTGGACGCTCTATGATCTTCAGGACAAGTTGCAGCAGCATGGATGGATGGTACCGGCATATGCAATGCCTGTCAATATCGAAAACATGGTTGTTATGCGTATACTTTGCAAACAGGGCTTCAGCCGCGATATGTGTGACCAGTTGCTTAACGATATCACAAGCGCAGTCAAAGAGCTTAACGCACTTGAGTATCCTACGACAACTCGTATCGCGATGGAAAAGAATGTTCCTATCGCAGACAAGACCTTCAACCATAACGGTCACAGGACTACGAAATAAGCTTTTCAGGAGTAACCAATCTCCCCGATATATTTAAGAATCTTCCGGCGAACCTCACACTTCTTGATTATTATCCGAAGGATTGTGGGTTCGCCGGATTTTTAGTTCAAATCTGTTTGCATAACTCATATGAAAACAATAACTAAACAACAGATACGACAGGCTGCTCAGGAAGCTTATGACGAAGTGAAGGGTCTCTCTGGAGGCGCGAATGCCAACTATATACCATATCTTGCTAATATTGACTCTAATCTTTTTGGACTAAGCGTTACTCTACCTGACGGATACTCGATAAACATTGGCGATACCGACTACCGATTCGGGATAGAATCGGTATCGAAAGTTCCTACGGCCTTGCTCGTAATGAAGCAGAGTGGGGCGCAGACCGTGTTGAATAAGATTGGTGCTGATGCAACTGGTTTGCCTTTCAACTCGATTTTTGCAATCTTACTTGAGAACGACCATCCATCGACTCCGCTTGTCAACGCCGGTGCGATTACAGCATGCTCGATGGTTACGCCAGTCGGAGACAGCAATGCAAAGTGGCAGGCAATAGTCGATAATATCACCGACCTCTGTGGCTCAGCCCCTCAGTTAATCGACGAGCTATACAAGAGCGAGAGCGCAACTAACTTCAATAATCGCTCGATAGCTTGGCTATTGAAAAATTATAATAGGATATATGATGACCCGACGATGAGTCTTGATCTCTACACTCGCCAGTGCTCTTTAGGCATCACGTCATCGCAGCTTGCAGTAATGGCGGCGACGATAGCCAACGCCGGAAAGAATCCTGTAACTGGCAAGCAAGTTTTTGATGCAGACTTGATGCCTAAAATTACGAGCATGATTGCTACGGTCGGCTTCTATGAACATACCGGCGACTGGTTGTTCTCATCAGGTATACCAGCCAAGAGTGGCGTGGGTGGCGGAGTAGTAGGTGTACTTCCAGGAGTAATGGGAGTCGCAGCATTTGCCCCACCGCTTGACAAAGCCGGAAACTCAGTGAAAGGACAGGCTGCAGTGAAGGCGTTTGTCACTAAGCTTGGCTTGGGTGTATTCAATGGCCAGAATGTTGAAATAGTCGAATGACAATAAAAAATCTATACGTTTAACTAAACACTTTACAACTATGACTTCCAATGTTAAGTCAGCGGCAAAGCTCGGCGTATTCACGCTTGTGATTATGAACGTCGTGGCTGTGGTATCGCTCCGAGGGCTACCGGCCGAGGCCGAATACGGCATTAGTTCGGCATTTTATTATTTGTTTGCGGCTTTGGTATTTTTGATTCCTGTGTCGCTTGTTGCCGCAGAGCTTGCTGCGATGTTCCCGTATCAGCAAGGCGGTATGTTCAGATGGGTAGGGGAGGCTTTTGGTAGAAAGCCCGGTTTCCTTGCTATCTGGCTCCAATGGATTGAAAGCACGATTTGGTTTCCGACCGTGCTGACTTTCGGAGCCGTCTCTCTCGCCTTTATAGGCATGGACCATGTGGCTGACTCGCATTTGGCAGCTAATAAGATTTATACTATAGTTGTTGTGCTCGGTGTCTACTGGTTAGCGACCTTGATTTCAATGAAAGGACTCGGATGGGTAGGTAAAGTTTCTAAAATCGGCGGTATCGTCGGCACGATTATACCGGCAGTGTTACTGGTCGTATTTGGTGTAATTTACCTTTGCACTGGTGGCCACTCTCAGATGAACTTACATGGAAGTTTTATTCCTGATTTCAGTAATTTTGACAATATTGTACTCGCCGCGTCAATCTTCCTGTTCTATGCAGGTATGGAGATGAACGGTATCCACGTGCGTGACGTGAAGAATCCAACGGTCAATTATCCTAAAGCTGTGTTCCTCGGTGCGCTTATCACAGTTGCGATATTTGTGCTTGGTACATTTGCATTAGGAGTGATTATTCCGGCTAAGGATATTAACCTTGTGCAGAGTCTGCTTGTAGGTTTTGATAATTTCTGTGCATATTTCCACGCAAGCTGGTTAACTCCTGTCATCGCGATAGCATTGGCTTTCGGTGTGCTCGCTGGTGTGCTGACATGGGTTTCTGGACCTTCGAAAGGTGTGTTTGCCGTCGGTCAGGCCGGTTATCTGCCTCCTTTCTTCCAGAAGACAAACAAATCAGGCGTTCAGAAAAACATCCTTCTTATTCAGGGAATAGCTGTAACCGTTCTTGCATTGCTTTTCGTTGTGATGCCGTCAGTTGAAAGCTTCTATCAGATACTTTCACAGCTCACAGTGCTGCTATATTTGATAGCATACTTGTTGATGTTCTCGGCTGCAATCTATCTGCGCTATACAATGAAAGACGCCAAGCGTCCATTCCGTATCGGCCGTAAAGGTAACTGGCTGATGTGGGTTGTCGGTGGTGTAGGTTTTGTCGGTTCGCTTATGGCGTTTATCCTTAGCTTCTTCCCACCGTCTCAGATTTCGATGGGTTCGAACACGGTTTGGTATTCAGTGCTTATCGG
>CAMWQZ010000300.1 GCA_947176515.1 uncultured Bacteroidales bacterium
ACCAACGACTAATGTACGGTCGTTGCTTGCAACGATCCCACCCACCAGAAAAAATCCAAAAATCCTCCGAGCCATCAACGCTCGGAGGATTTTTTCATATCGGTCCAAAAAAATTTCTGATAACCTCCTACCTTTGCTAAATCTAAGTCTCATCTCTTCAAAACGGTTCAGGCCTGACATGTCGGCGGAACGTCAGATATTGACGCCGCCGACACGTTTTGGCTGAGCAAAGATTTATATAAACGTGTGTTTTTACTCTCTATTTTTATTCCTATGCGCATATCGGAAAGTTACGCCACAAAGATAGGTAATATTTATTCAATTTTCCAAATATTTCATCAGTTATTTGTCATTTTGTTTTCAATTTTCGATTTTCGGTCGCAATAAGCTTACTCCGTTTGTATATATAAAAAAATAGGACACATCCTCACGGTTGCGTCCTAAACAAATAAAACCTATGCAATAAAACCTTACTTGAGTGTGAAGGGAAGTACTAAATATTTTTTTCTGATTACCAGTGACAACAATAAGCGCCTCTAACCTTATTGGGGCTACAGGTCACAATAGACGGCGGCAAAAAATGTTGACACTGAAAAAACAGTATGACAACTGTTTAAATTTCATCCTTAAAAATTTTGGTTATGATTATTCGTTAGCGGCGCAAAAGTAATAACAAAATTTAAATCTGCAAAATTTTCAGCATATTTTCAGCATATAAAAATCTTACTTTCAATTTTATGTAAACTTTTTGCTCCTATTCCTTCACAAGTCTGACTGACAACATGTAAAAAACACCATAAAATTCAATAAATTTATATATGTTTATTGCAGAAAATAGGTTATCTTTGTGCGAGAAATAATAAAACGTATAACTTAACCACACATTTCTATTATCATGACATTACGTGAGAAAAAGTTCTATCCGTGGGTGGTGGTAGGCCTGTTATGGGTCGTGGCACTGCTAAATTATCTTGACCGTCAGATGCTATCAACCATGCAGCAAAATATCGCCCTCGATATCCCTGCTCTCCAAAATGCTGAGGCATTCGGCGCCCTTATGGCAATTTTCTTATGGGTCTATGGCGTGGCAAGCCCGTTCTCAGGTGCTGTGGCTGACCGCGTGAGCCGCAAGACTCTTATCGTCGGTTCGCTCGGGGTATGGTCGGCTGTTACATTCCTTATGGGCTACTGCAATGACTTCCACCAGCTGATGTGGTTGCGCGGCATAATGGGTATTAGCGAAGCTCTTTATATCCCGTCGGCCCTCTCGCTTATCGCCGATTACTTTACAGGCAAAGGTCGCTCACTCGCAATCGGTCTTCACATGACCGGTCTCTACTGCGGTCAGGCTTTGGGCGGCTTCGGCTCTCTTGTCGCTACGACCTGGTCTTGGCAGGCAACCTTCCACTGGTTTGGCATCGTCGGTCTCGGCTATGCAATAGTGCTTATGTTCCTGCTCCACGAGAAAGCAGACCGCGGCGCTGTAAAAGCAAGCGCGACCGCCGCTCCCGTAACTCAGAAGAAAGAGTCAGTGCTCCAATCATTTGCAGTAGTGTTTAGCACAATGGCATTCTGGATTATCCTATTCTTCTTCGCATCAAGTTCAATTCCCGGTTGGGCTACCAAAAACTGGCTCCCTACTCTCTTCCACGACAACCTCAACATAAGCATGGAGTGGGCTGGCCCGATGGCTACACTCACTATAGCCGTTGCAAGCTTTATCGGTGTGATTATAGGTGGTCCGATTAGCGACAAGTGGGTAAAACGAAATGTCAAAGGCCGCATCTATACAAGCGCTATCGGCCTGACAATGATGATTCCGGCCCTCGTGCTCATTGGTCTCGCTCAGAACGCATGGCTCTCTGTGCTCGCAGGTCTCTGCTTCGGCGTAGGCTACGGTATGTTTGACGCAAACAACATGCCTATCCTCTGCCAGTTCGTCTCATCTCGCCAACGCGCTATGGCTTATGGATTCATGAATTCAGTTGGCGTGATTATGGGTGCTATCACCACTCAGTTGCTCGGCTCACTTGCAGCGTCAATCGGCCTTGGTTTGTGCTTCGCGTTTATGGGCGGCATCCTGGTTATCGCGCTCGCCCTGCAACTTATTGTGCTCAAACCAAAATATGACGACATCGACGAAGAAGTATTGGCTCAAAGCGCAACCAACCTCAAAGCCGAGACTATTGAGGCGTGAAATAATGATTACTAAGTATTGAAAATTTATATACATTAAATATTATCTATCATGGAAAAGATTAAAGGACTTATCGACGCTCCATTCACCCCGATGCACGCCAACGGCGACATCAACCTCGATGTTATCCCTGCTTACGCAGCGATGTTGAAGAAAAACGGCCTCAAAGGCGTGTTTATCAACGGTTCAAGCGGCGAAGGATATATGCTCACTACCGACGAACGTAAAAAATTGGCTGAAGCATGGATGAAAGCCGTGCCTGAAGACTTTAAGGTTATCGTACACGTGGGCAGCTGCTCACTCCGCGAAGCAAAAGAACTGGCTCGTCATGCTGCAGAAATCGGGGCATGGGGCATTGGCGCTATGGCTCCTCCCTTCCCGAAAATCGGACGTATCGAAGAACTCGTAAAATACTGTGAAGAAATTGCAGCCGCAGCTCCCGAACTGCCGTTCTACTACTACCATATTCCTGCCTTCAATGGCGCGTTCCTGCCCATGGTCGACTTCCTTAAAGCTGTTGACGGCCGCATTCCTAACTTTGCCGGTATTAAGTACACTTTCGAAAGCCTTTATGAGTACAACCAGTGCCGACTATATAAGGACGGCAAATTCGACATGCTCCACGGTCAGGACGAAACAATCCTTCCTTCGCTGGCACAAGGCGGCGCACAGGGCGGCATCGGTGGCACAACCAACTACAATGGCCGCGAGCTGACCGGCATTATCGAAGCCTGGGAAAAGGGTGACCTCGAAACTGCTCGCGAAAAACAGAACTTCTCTCAGGACGTTATAAACGTTATCTGCAAATATCGCGGCAACATCGTTGGTGGCAAGCGCATAATGAAACTCATCGGTCTTGACCTCGGTCCTAACCGCACTCC
>CAMWQZ010000301.1 GCA_947176515.1 uncultured Bacteroidales bacterium
GCCGTATCGAGCTCGCTTATGATTACACCATTCAGGCATTCGACCCCAGCACTATCACATTGCCACCTTTCAAATACGCTATTGGCGATGACACCATCGCTTCCGAAGTCGTAACGCTTAAAGTGCTGGAAGTAGACCTTGACTCACTCACCGACATCAATCCGATGGAATCGGTCGTTAGCGTACCCAGCCGTTGGTATGATTTTATACCGAATTGGTGGCTATGGGTATTTATAGGCATTGCCGCCGCCGGCGTTATAGCATGTTGCGTGCTGCTTTTCCGCAAAAAGAAAGGTCTCATTTCCAAGCCCGTCAAAGTTACGCCGCCTTATGACCTCGCAGTCATGCGACTCAATGACCTCCAGGCTAAAAAATTACCACAGAGTGGCCGTGACAAAGAGTATTATACAGAGCTCACCGAAATTTTGCGTCAATACCTTGAAGGACGCTTTGGCATTAACGCTATGGAAATGTCGAGTACGCAGATTATTGATACTCTCCGTCACAACAAAGAGACCCGTCCCGGTTCTGACCTCATGAAGCAGATTCTGGAAATTGCCGACTTCGTTAAGTTTGCCAAGGTTCGTCCTCTCCCCGATGATAATATCAAGGCATTCAACTCTGCAGTCAAATTTGTTGAAGATTCAAAACCCCTTCCGCCTGTTGACCCTGAAAATCCCGAAAATCAGCAGTCCGGCGAAAGCGCTAACGTTAAATAATCCATCCTCACTATGCAGTTAGCTCAACCTCAATATTTATGGTTATTCTTGATATATATACCACTTATAGCATGGTATATACTCAAGCACCGTAACTCTCATGCATCTATCGCCTTGTCATCCACTAAGGCTTTCGATAAAATCGGTCGTACATGGAAAGTATATCTCCGTCATGGCCTTTTCCTGCTCCGTCTTGCAGCTATCGGCTGCCTTATCATAGTGCTTGCACGCCCTCAACTTAAAGACAGTTGGCGCACAAGTTCAACCGAAGGTACTGATATCGTAATCGCTCTCGACGTATCGACGAGTATGCTTGCCCGTGACTTTCAGCCTGACCGTCTCGAAGCGGCTAAGAACGTTGCAGCCAAGTTTATCAATGGACGCGAATCAGATAATATCGGTCTTGTCATTTTTGCCGGTGAGAGCTTGACTGGCGTACCGATGACCGTTGACCGCAGCCAGCTTTTAAGCTATATCAATGGAGTGAGTACAGACATGATTGAAGATGGTACTGCTATCGGTGACGGTATCGCCACTTCACTTAACCGTTTGAAAGAAGGCAAAGCCAAGAGCAAGAGTATCATCCTTCTCACCGACGGTTCTAACAACACTGGTGTTGCAACGCCACAGATGGCAGCTGAAGTTGCTAAGGAAATGGGCGTTAAGATTTACGCTGTCGGCATCGGTACAAACGGCATGGCAGACTTCCCTCGCCTTGACATGCTCGGCAGAGTAGAATATGTCCAGCTCCCTGTTGTTATTGACGAAGCGACATTGCAGTCCATTGCTCAAAGTACTGGCGGTAAATATTTCCGCGCTACTGACAATCGTGTTCTCGAAGATGTTTTCCACGAGATAGACGCTCTCGAAAAGACTCAGATGGACGTGCGTCATTTCTCTCATACTGAAGATAATTATATGCTGTGGGCATGGCTGGCCTTAGCTTTCTTCGCTCTCGAATTGCTTTTGCGTTACACTGTCCTTCGTTCTATTCCATAATATTGACTATAAGCTTTGATACAATATGTTTGATTTCGCATATCCACTCCATCTCTATTTGCTCGGCCTCGTTGTGCTGTTTGCCCTATTATATATATGGGCAAGAGCATCGCGTTTGCGAAAAATAAAACGCTTCGGCCGTCCTGACATTGTAGCCAAGCTCATGCCTGACGCTTCGCGTTATCAGCCCCGAATCAAGATTGTCCTTGAGCTCCTCGCGCTTGCCGCGCTTGTGATAGTCCTTGCCCGTCCTCGTGCAGGTCTTAAGGAACAGGAGACAAACGTGAATGGCATTGAAATCATGATTGCTTTTGACATCTCTAACTCAATGCTTGCATCATCGACCGACGACCCCAATGGTATTTCACGCCTTGACCGGGCTCGCCTTAATCTCGAGCGTCTCGTTGACAAGCTTGAAAATGACAAGGTAGGCATGGTGATCTTTGCTGGTGAACCCAAATTACAACTTCCGCTGACCACTGACTACATTTCCGCGAAAATGTATCTCAACGAGCTGTCCCCTGAACTTATCACATATCAAGGCACGTCGTTGGCTGAAGCTATCAAGATGTCAGCAGAGAGTTTTTCATCATCAGCTGACGTTCATAAAGCTATTATCCTCATTACTGATGCCGAAGACCACGAAGGAGCCGCAGTCGAAGCAGCCAAAGCAGCTGCAGAAGCAGGCATACAGGTTGACGTAATCGGACTTGGTTCGGCAAAAGGCGCGCCAATTCCCATGCCAGGTTCAAAAGGCGACTTCATGCGTGATGCAGATGGCAAAGTGGTGCTCACTACTATTGATGAAAAGATGGGTAAAGCTATTGCAGAAGCCGGTGATGGCATCTATGTTAACGGTGCATCAGGCAATGCTATTAGCCAATTGAGAGACAAACTCGACCAGCTCGAAAAATCTGAATTTAAAAGAGTAAACTACAAAGCCAGCGCTGAGCAGTTCCCGACATTTGCCTGGATTGCCTTGATTCTTCTACTCGCCGATATCTTTGTACTTGACCGCAAGATTGGCTGGCTCAAAAACATCAATTTCTTTACCAAAACAAAGTAAAGTCATGAAAAAGTTAACTCGCATATTACTTTCATCAGCCGTCCTTCTTTCAGCCGCTGCAGTTACGCCGTCGGTTGAAGCAAAGTCGGTCAAAGCCGAACGCAATCTGATAAAGGAAGGTAATAAGGCCTTTGCCGATAGCAATTTTGTCGAAGCTTTTGCTCTGTATGAAAAAGCGCTCGTAGAAAACCCCTCGTCTGACGCCGCCCTATTCAATAAGGCAGTCACCCTTACCTATATGGCCAATGAAGACAACAAAGGAACGGCAAACGACC
>CAMWQZ010000302.1 GCA_947176515.1 uncultured Bacteroidales bacterium
GGTCGGCTATGATGATTGTGCCGTAGCCGGCTGCAAGGGCTGCTTCGCATGTCTGGCGGACACATTCGTCGATTGTGACGACTGCTTTCTCGATAGCTTCGTAGACGCCTGTGTGGCCAACCATGTCGCCGTTGGCAAAGTTAACGACGATGAAGTCGTATTTCTCTGACTTGATGGCTTCGGCGAGTTTATCAGAGACTTCGAATGCGCTCATCTCGGGCTTGAGGTCGTAAGTCGCTACCTTGGGCGAGGGCACGAGGATGCGCTCTTCGCCTTCGAACGGAGCTTCACGGCCACCGTTGAAGAAGAATGTAACGTGGGCATACTTTTCTGTCTCAGCGATGTGGAGCTGGGTTCTGTTGAGCGACGAGAGATATTCGCCGAGGGTGTTGTCGACATTCTCTTTGTCAAAGAGGATATGGACGCCTTTAAATGATGCGTCGTAGGGGGTCATGCAATAATACTGCAGGTCAGGGATGATGTGCATGCCTTCTTCGGGCATATCCTTCTGGGTGAGCACAACGGTCAGCTCTTTTGCGCGGTCGTTGCGGTAGTTGAAGAATATCACTACGTCGCCTGGCTTGATTGTGCCGTCAACAGTCGAGTTGTTGATAGGCTTGATAAATTCGTCAGTGACGCCTTCGTCATAGCTCTGTTGCATAGCCTCTACCATATCGGTTGCCTGTTTGCCTTCGCCGTTGACGAGGAGGTCGTAAGCTACTTTGACGCGGTCCCAGCGTTTGTCGCGGTCCATGGCGTAGTAGCGTCCGATTATCGAGGCGATTACGCCGGCTGACTTGTCGCAATGAGCCTTCAGCTCCTCGATGAAGCCTTTACCGCTACGGGGGTCGGTATCGCGGCCGTCCATGAAGCAGTGGAGCCATACTTTTTCAAGCTTGTAGTCAGCTGCGATGTCGCAGAGAGCGAAGACATGGTCGAGCGAAGAGTGTACGCCGCCGTTAGACGTCAGGCCCATGAAGTGGATGCCGCAGCCGTGGTCACGGGCATATTCAAATGCGCTTTTGATTTCGGGGTTCTGGGCGATAGAGCCGTCTTTGATGGCGCGGTTGATTTTCACGAGGTCCTGATAGACCACGCGGCCGGCGCCGATGTTGAGGTGACCTACCTCTGAGTTACCCATTTGTCCGTCGGGCAGACCGACGCTTTCTCCGCCGGCGAGCAGCTGTGAGTGGGGATAGTTCTGAAGGAGATAATCCCAATAGGGGGTAGGGGTTGAGTAGATGGCGTCACTTTTGGTGTGGTTGCCGATGCCCCAACCGTCGAGGATCATTAATAGTGCTTTTTTACCCATAGTTTTATGCTTTTTATTTTATATTATTTTTCTTTTGATTACGTTCGATGTCGGCCAACCGCTCTGCGCGCATGCGTTCGCGTCGCTTAAGGTTAAAATAAAGCAGCACGATGGCGGCGAGCGTCAGAGCGATTACTCCGAAATACTCAGTTGCGCTCATATCGCCCGTGGCATATTTCTTCCAGCCCATCACAGACATAACTGCGAGATAGACCAGCAGGAGCACCGGTATCAGGATTGAACGTTTGATTTTCATTTTTGTTCTGCGTTTGCGACAGCAGCCTGCTCTTCGGCAGGTGTGTCGGGTAAGATATATTGTGACGCGGCAGGATTGAAATTACCGGCCGATAGATGACGGTAGAGCCTAAGACATGCCCATGCGTCGATGGCAGCGTAGCGTTGCTGCTGTGGTGTCAGTTCATCGGCTTCCCAGTTAGTGAGGCGTTGGCTTTTGGATATACATTCGCCGAAGACGATGGCAAATATTTTTTGCAGGGATGTGTCAGCGATACAATATTGTTTGACAAACGATTGCAATTCGACGAAACCTTCTGGAGCGATTTCTCCCGAACGACCGAGCACCTGAAAGTCATCGTGGACCGACAAGCCGATTTTCGTCACCTCGGGGTTTGCGAGGAAATCTTTCAGCAAGTCAAACACTCCGAGTTTGTTGAGTCGGAAGAGGAAGCAGTAGTCATCGGTGGCGAGCTGCATCAGGGCAACCTTGTGGAGATGCCCTTTGCGAAACGATGGGCGCGTCTCGGTGTCAAATCCCACTATGCGCGCACGGGTCAGCTCTCGCAAGGCGACGCGCGCCTTGTCGATAGTGTCAATTACCTGTATGTCACCCTTATATTGCACGGGTGGCAGCTGATTGACAGCTTCTTTGCAGATAG
The DNA here is from genome assembly GCA_947176515.1 of uncultured Bacteroidales bacterium. Taxonomy (GTDB): domain Bacteria; phylum Bacteroidota; class Bacteroidia; order Bacteroidales; family Muribaculaceae; genus CAG-873. The sequence goes on from CAMWQZ010000302.1 coordinate 2,209, forward strand.
CTAAACGTAGATTGTCCATTTCACCGACAAAGATACTTATTTATGCGCTACCGAATACAAAATGTTAACAATTTTTAGAGGACTCGCCACGGCGACACAAAAAATTTTTGGTTGCGTTCTTTCTATCGCTCTTATAGGCTATATATATAACGGCGCCTACAATAGTCCGAGTATAGAGTTTTAGCTCTAAACACGGCATTCCATATTTCGCACTTCCGTATTGTCTCTGCGTATCATTGTTTACTTCCTCAAATCTAACTATATCTGATAATTAGCGTGTTATATTATTATGGTACAAATTTGGGTATTCAAATTCACAAGAATGACATCGGTTACCTCATCGTTTTCTATCTCGGAAATATGAGTTTCGACCAATTGGGTAGGCTATTAGCTGCGAAGTGTACTAATTATTTCCGCAACTCGGATACGTCAGCCGATAATTGTTCATCTGTTCTTCCGACATAATTCATAATCTTTTCTTATTCAATGCCAAAGTTACTAAAAAAGTATGAACCAACCTTACTTTTCATCTCTTGTTCTGCCATTATAGAATAGGAAGCCCTTAGGAATACTCCGTACGCACTCGGTAGAATCTTAAATAACGTGAGTTCGATATAAGAAATCGCACGGTCAACAATAAAATAATCAGCCATTTAGTATAAAACTAAGTGGCTGATTTTCTTGGTATTCTCGCGAAAATTTCGTAAATTTATAGTACCTAATTACAAGATTTACAACAATTTACCGATATGATTACCGAGAACAAAATTACTGAAATTTTCTCACGGCTCTTTCATTTAAAACAGTTTCGGACATTCCATATGGACGTTATTTTATA
>CAMWQZ010000303.1 GCA_947176515.1 uncultured Bacteroidales bacterium
GCCTGACTTCGATTGAAATCCCCAACTCGGTCACTTCTATAGGCAACAGCACTTTCGAAAACTGCGGCCTGACTTCGGTCGTAATCCCCAACTCGGTCACTTCTATCGGCGACGATGCTTTCGCATACTGCAGTGCTCTGACTTCGGTCGTAATCCCCAACTCGGTCACTTCTATCGGCGACCGCGCATTCGCATACTGCAGCGCTCTGACTTCGGTCATAATCCCCAACTCGGTCACTTCCATCGGCGACAGTGCTTTCTCAGGTTGCAGCGGCTTGAATTCTGTGATAATCCCCGACTCGGTTACTTCCATCGGCGAAGGTGCTTTCTACGGTTGTAGTGGCTTGAATTCGGTGATAATTGGCAACTCGGTCACTACTATCAGCGATTCTGCTTTCAAATACTGCACCGGCTTGACTTCGGTTACAATTGGCAATTCGGTCACTACTATCGGTAAGTCTGCTTTCGAAAACTGCAGCAGTCTGACTTCGGTCGTGATTCCTAACTCCGTCAAGTCTATTGGCGATTATGCTTTCTATGCATGCAGCAGTCTATCTTCGGTGACAATCGGCAACTCGGTTACCACAATCGGTGATTCTGCTTTCCAACTCTGCGATAGCTTGGAAAAAGCAGAGTTCGCCAGCATTGAGTCTCTATGCTGCATTGCGTTCTCTGATATTTGGGCCAATCCTCTTTTTAATGCTCACAATCTATATATCAACGGAGAAGAAGTCACTGAAGTCGTTATCCCTGATAGTATCACGTCTCTGAAATATACCTTTGCGTGGTGCAGTAACCTGACATCGGTGACAATCCCAAACTCAGTCACCACTATAGGCGAAAGTGCTTTCGACCACTGCACCGGCCTAACTTCGGTTACAATCGGCAACTCGGTCACTTCCATCGGCGCATATGCTTTCTACAAATGCACCCATCTTAATTCTATTACAATCCCCAACTCGGTCACTTCCATCGACTACGGTGCTTTCATGAATTGCAGCCGCCTTAATTCTATTACAATCCCCAACTCGGTCACTTCCATCGACGACAGTGCTTTCTCCGGTTGCAGCGGCATGACTTCGGTGATAATCGGCAACTCGGTCACAAAAATCGGTAGGGATGTTTTTGCCTCCTGCAGAAGCCTGAAAAAATCTGCCTATCCTAATAACTTAACTAATCCTTTCCCCTATGGTTATGGGAAATTTATAAAATACCCTTCAGAAGGTGCAATAATTGAGGACGGCTTCGTGTACTCCCCTAATAAATCAGCCATCTATTTTGCATCTTGCACTCTGAAAGGTGAGTTCACTATCCCAAACTCCGTCATGGTAATCGGCGAGCATGCTTTCTATTGCTGTAGAGGTCTGACTTCGGTTATAATCCCCAGCTCAGTCACTACAATCAGTGACAATGCATTCTCCGACTGCAGAGGCCTAACTTCGGTGACAATTGGCAATTCAGTCGCCACTATCGGTGAAAATGCATTCTCTGACTGTTTTGGTCTGGAAAAAGCTGAATTTGCAAGCATAGAGTCTTTATGCAATATTGATTTTGAAGATACGTCGGCCAATCCTCTTTACTATGCCCACAATCTATATATTAATGGAAAGGAAGTGACCGAAGTAGTTGTACCTGATGGCATCGAAGCTCTGAAATACACCTTTGCAGCCGCCTGGTACCTGACTTCGGTGACAATCCCAAATTCGGTTACTACTATCAGCGATAGAGCTTTCGTTGGCTGCCGCAGCCTGACTTCAATGGTAATCCCCGATTCTGTCACTTCTATCGGTGAAAATGCTTTCTTTTACTGTAGAGGTCTGACTTCGGTTACAATCCCAAACTCTGTAACATCTATCGGTGAGGAGGCATTCAAAGACTGCGACGGGCTGACTTCGGTATATTACGGAGCGGATAAACCAATTGAGGGTAATAAAAATATTTTCAGTGAATCAACATATGCTGAAGCCACTCTTTACACTACGGAAATGGGAGCAATTATGGCCGGAACGGTTGATCCGTGGAAAAACTTCAAGAGTATCAAAGAATACGATTTCAGCGGTATAGACGAAGCTATTGTTGATTTCGATGAAGATGCCCCATATGAGGTTTATAATATCAGCGGCATGAAAGTTGGTGACAGTATCGAAGCCCTCGCTCCAGGACTTTACATCATACGACAAGCCGATAAAATTAAGAAAATAATTGTGCAATAATATTTGCGCAATCCTCTATTCTCCAACTAAATAATGCGAGGCTGTGTCATAAACCTTAATTTCGACACAGCCCCATTAATACATTCATAAACAATGGTTGATGTTCCTCCAATTACACATTATTTTCAGATTTTTTGTCATTAGTGTCGGGTTGCTGTTCATTCGTGTGGGAATAATTTGTAAATTTGCCGAAGTATTTAACACTCTGCATTATCACTCCACTTTCATTATGAGTAAAGAAATAGTTTTGAGCGGTATCCGCTCCACTGGTAACCTTCACCTCGGTAATTATTACGGTGCGCTGCGCAAATTTGTGAAGATTCAGGACGACTATGACTGCCGTTTCTTCATAGCCGACCTTCACGCGCTTACCACCAATCCCAATCCTAACGACCTGCACGCCAACGTTAAAAAAATACTTGCTGAATATCTCGCCGCCGGTATCGACCCCGAAAAGGCAACGATATTCATCCAGAGCGATGTGCCCGAAGTGGCAGAAATGTATCTGCTGCTCAACATGCACGTCGGCATCGGCGAGCTGATGCGCACCACCTCTTTCAAAGACAAGGCGCGCAAGGCGCTCGGCCTGTCGGCTCCTGTTGAGGGTGAAGACGACGAGGCCTTCGAAAAACAGATTATCGGTTCTGAGACCAACAAGCGCGTCAACGCCGGTCTGCTCACATATCCGACCTTAATGGCCGTAGATATCCTTATCCAAAAAGCGACCAAAGTGCCAGTAGGCAAAGACCAGCTCCAGCATCTTGAGCTAACGCGTCGTTTCGCGCGCCGCTTCAACTCGTTCTACAATGTCGACTACTTCCAGGAGC
>CAMWQZ010000304.1 GCA_947176515.1 uncultured Bacteroidales bacterium
CTATATAAAATGACTATTATTATAAAATGACTATTATGCAAAATCAAGATATAAAAAAGAGTCTCGACGAGACAAAGCATTATTCCCGGGCTGATGCGAGGTATATGCGCATGGCAATAGACCTATCGGTTCAAAATGTTGATAACGGAGGTGGTCCGTTTGGAGCTGTGATTGTGCGCGACGGCGAAGTAATCGCCACTGGTGTTAACCGTGTAGTTGCAAATAATGACCCAACAGCTCACGCCGAAGTGTCAGCAATCCGAAGTGCATGTCAGAAACTCCAGACTTATCAGCTGGAAGGTTGTACGATTTATAGTTCATGCGAGCCGTGTCCGATGTGCCTGAGTGCGATTTATTGGGCTGGCATCAAACGCCTATGCTACGGCAATACAAAAGCTGATGCCAAGGCTATTGATTTTGATGATTCGTTTATATATGACCAGCTTGACCTGGCTTATGAGGACCGCTCAATAGAATGTGAGCACTTTATGCGTGATGCTGCCCAAAAAGCATTCAGCAAATGGGCGGAAAAGTCAGATAAGATTCCCTATTGAGTGATTATGTTTTGGCAGTTGTCGACAGACAGATAATCATCTATGTTGACTATATTACCGCTGAGAACAGCATCGCGCGTGTCTTTAAGCAGGATTGCCGGCCGACGGTGTGACGACAGTCTGTTGTTGCGTATTATGATGTCGTGGTTTACATAATCCGATTGCTCTGGGGCATCGGTGTTGACAAGTATGCAAGTCGGTTGAGAGGGATGTGAGCAGTAACCGCAATTCTCAATTACATTATCCTCGATCAGCATGTTGTAAACCGGACCGCTTTCGTTCCAACCGAGCTCAGTACCGAGTTTTATTGCAGTCTCGCAGCTGCCGTCAATATAGTTGTGAGCGATGACGGCATTTGGACTTTTTATTAGAAATGCTCTGGCGAGATGACTGTGCACCGTGTTCCCGATGATTTCGACGGTCGGGTGACGAGAGATATTTGTCATGACAAGATTCGTAATGTCACCACTCGGAAGATTATGATCGAAAGTGACGATTACTTCACGACGTACTTCTGATGTATCGACGCGCGTAACGGCATATCGGCCGTTGACGGCGAGATTTCGGCGATTCACTATAATTATTGTGTCGCCGACGGTAGGGTAGTCGAGTGATTGAGCGTGAAGGTCTGCGTTTTCGATACGGATTTCGGCTGCTGCCGAATCGCGAGGGATAAAGCGATAATAGTAATTGTGTACGTTGGTGCAGTCATCGCCCTGTCCGGCGAATGTGGAATTTTTTATTGTCAGCTTGCCTGAACATGATGTGAAATGAGTAGCATCGGTGTTGGTCGATATAACCTGATCAGCTTGAGGCACGACGCTTAGACCGTCGATGCAGATATCAGATGATAAGTGACCGACAATGCCCATGCCGGGCTGGCTATGAATAGTGATATCTTTGAGATTGACATTGTCAGATTCTTTAATCATTATAGCCGGACGGTAGTGGCCGCCGTGCCTGATGATAACTTTGTCATCAATCGCCGGATGGCGGTCGGAATACATTCGGATAGTCGAGGAGTCGAGGAGTTTTTTTGATGTTACGCGGCCAGTATAAAGCCGATCGGTGGTGTGGTCAAAGAAATGTACGCGGCCGGTAACAATGCTGTCGATGTAATTGTAAAATTGTGGGTCAAATCGAATATCGAATGAAAGACTGTCAGAGCGAATAACCGTGCCGACGGTGTTAGGTGGGCGCTTATAGCATATAGTGAGGCCCTCGACGCGGATATTGTTTGCATTAGATATTGTGATGACTTCATACCAACCTTTCATCATAAAGATTGCGCTGTCAGCTTTGACCGTTATGTCGTTACACCCTGATAAATCGAAGGCTTTGACATAAGGTGCACCGGGATGGAAAAGTGTCTGTTGCACACGTTCGCCATATACGCCGCTGATAGCTTCGCGTTCGATTCGCAATGCGGTAGTGTCAGAAATCTCGTAAGCTCCACTTGGGATAGCGAGTGTGGTTCCGGGATTATTACGGCAGTAATCGCATGCTTTTTGCAGCGCCTCGCGGTCGTTTTTCCCATCATTAGGAATTGCTCCGAAGTCGGTAACTGAAATCTCACGAGCCGACAAAGCGAAGATCGTAAGACTAAAAATGATTGTTATTAGGCGAAGTTTTGACATACCACAAAGTTAGCCATTAATAGTATAATAACAAAAAATGACAGAGTGGTTTGTGGATATTAAAAATAATACCTATTTTTGTGGGTAAAAAATATTACTATGCCAGAAATTTTTAATTTGTTTGGATATAGCTTTTTCTTTAGGAGTAAAGAGCATGAACCTATACACGTGCATGTAGAAGGATCTGATGGTTATGCAACATTTGATTGGGATGAAAGCACGGGAGCATTCGTTGAAAGGGAGTGCTATAATATAAAGGCAGGCGATTTAAGGAAGATAAAGAAAGCAATATCAGAACGAAAACAAGAGATTATTAATAAGTGGAATGAATACTTTAACAAATAAAGCAATGAAGATTACCAAAATATGGTTTGACACAGATTATATCTACGGAAGTGACGAGTCTGGCAAAATTTATCGGCAATCGCTACTCTGGTATCCTGGTCTGAAGGGGGCATCTGACGAAGAGAGACTCAACTATCGTTTGGGTTTTCGAGGCATACATTGGAGAAATCTTGATGAAGATATTAGCTTCGAGAGTTTTATGGACGAAGATGCCGAGCCGTCTGCATTACAACGTTTCTTTTTGACCCACAAAGAAATTAAAATATCGGAGTTCGCAAAAATTATTAATATTGATGCTACCTTACTGCGGAACTATATTAATGGCTTCAAGAAGCCATCAAAGGAACGTGAACAGTTGATATTAGGAGGCATTCATGCTCTCGCTAATCAATATGCTTCAGCATCATTTTGAAAATTGATTCTAATGACAAAAAAACAGGATGCGCAATCGCGCATCCTGTTTTGGTATTAAGGGGATTGTTGAGTCGGAAAATTACATCATGC
>CAMWQZ010000305.1 GCA_947176515.1 uncultured Bacteroidales bacterium
ATCGAGCGCATCCTTTCAGCCGGTATCCCGGTGATGGGTCACCTCGGACTGACACCACAGTCAATCAATAAGTTTGGAACATATGCAGTGCGAGCAAAAGAAGAGGCAGAGGCCGAAAAACTGATTTCTGATGCAAAAATGCTCGAGGAAATCGGATGTTTCGCCCTTGTGCTTGAAAAAATTCCTGCCTCGCTGGCAAAGCGCGTGACAGAATCAGTGTCAATACCGACCATCGGCATCGGCGCCGGCAACGGCACTGACGGCCAGGTGCTGGTGATGCATGATATGCTTGGCATAAATAAAGGTTTTTCGCCTAAATTTTTACGCCGATATGCCGACCTCTCGACTGTCATTAATTCTGCGGTCTCTCATTATATAGATGATGTCAAGACCGGCGATTTCCCCAACGCGTCGGAGTCATATTAACTTTTTGGCTCGGTTTTTGTTATTCTATTGATATAACAAAAGAAACATAACAACATAAGCATTATGGAAAATAACAATCAATTTGACAGTTTAAGTTATGCTCTCGGTTTGAGCATGGGCAACAATTTCCGCGCATCGGGTATCGAAAAGATTAATGTGCAGGATTTTGCCGACGGCGTTGCAGCCGTGTTCTATGGCTCTCAGCCTAAGATGAGCTATGACGAAGCAAAAGCAGAAATACAGAAATTTTTCACCGAGCTCGAGGCTAAGCAGCAGAAAGCCGCAGCCGCAATGGCAGAGGTGAACGAGAAGGCCGGTAACGAATTTCTCGCTGAAAACGGCAAACGCGCCGAGGTGAAGACCACGGCAAGCGGTCTGCAGTATGAGGTGCTGAAAGAAGGCGACGGCGCTACACCAACGGCTAATGACAAAGTTGTCGTTCACTACACCGGTAAGCTCATCGACGGTACGGTGTTTGATTCGAGCGAGGAGCGCGGTGTGCCTGCAACATTTGGTGTGACTCAGGTTATCCCCGGATGGGTTGAAGCGCTGCAGTTGATGAAAGTTGGCTCGACATGGCGTCTGTTCATACCGTCAGCTCTCGCCTACGGTCCTCAGGGTGCAGGCGGCGTAATTGGTCCTAACCAGACTTTGATTTTCGACGTTACTCTCCTCGAGATTGCAAAATAAATTAATGAAATTCGCGAAACACATATTATTGGCAGCCTGCGGCATGGCGGCATCGCTGATGCCGGCCCATGCCGAGTTAACCAATACGCAGCAATTTGACAGCGTGACGACTGCGGCAGCGACTGTGCTTGGCACGGCGCTCAAGGGCTCGATTGACAATATCGAGAACCTCGGAGTGAAGCTCAACCGCGAGCAGCTGAAATATCTGCTCAATGCTATAGTTGATGGAGCACAACCTGCTTACTCATACGAGCAAGCCTATGCTATCATTGATGACGCAGTCGTTAGCCAACAGCGTCACTACGTGGACAGCGTCTTCTCGAAAGAGGCCCAGCAGGCGTTTATCGACAAGGCTGCTGCTGAGGAAGGCGCAGTTGTCACTCCCTCGGGTCTGGTGTTCCAGGTAATTGTCGAGGGCGAAGGTGTCACTCCGGCCAAGGGCGACGATGTGGTCGTAAACTACGTCGGCTCGCTATCTGACGGCTCGGAATTTGACCGCTCGTCATCGCCTGTTACTTTTGATGTAGACCGCGTTGTGCCAGGCTTTAGCGAAGGACTCAAGATGATGCGTCCGGGCGGACGTTACCGCATCGTCATCCCGGCTTCGCTGGGTTACGGTGAGAGAGGTGTGCCGGGCGACATTCCGCCAAACGCTGCTCTCGACTTCACTGTCGATATGCTGCAGGTTGTGCCAAAACCGACTAATCAATAACCTTTTATAAACAGTAAAAACATCAATAGCAAATGAATAAACTATTTACAGCCGCATGTGTGGCTTCACTCGCACTCGCATCTCTGTCATCTTGCTGCGGCAAGGGTTCTTGCGCCAACGATTCATGTGACGCAGACGCTGCTGTCAGCCAGGCAGTAGTCGATTCCATTTCTATGGCGCAGGGTACGTATATCGGTCAGGCCGTGTTGAGCAATTACCCGATGATGCAGCGCGAAGGCGCAGTGTCGAAGGAAGACATAATCAAAGGCATCCAGACGGTGTTTGGCGCTAACGACAACCGCGGCACTCAGATTGGTATCCAGTTTGGTCTCCAGATGCTCAACGAAATGAAGCAGCTCGAAGGACTCGGCATTAAGGTCGACCGCTCAGTGATGCTCAGCAATTTCAAAAAAGCGTTCCTTCAGGATTCTATCGACCAGGAAGCTGCTCAGAGCGCCTACGCCGCCTATCAGGGAATGGTCAACAAGGTTCAAGCCGAGCAGAAAGCTCGCGAAGAAGCTCGCATCGCAGCTTCTCCCGAAGCTAAGGCCAACGTTGCCGCCGGCGAAGAATTTCTCGCAGCCGCCGTTGCTGCTGACCCTGCAATCCAGAAGAGCGCCAGTGGTCTCGGCTACAAGGTTGAGACAGCCGGCGACGGTAAGGCAGTTGATGGCGCAACCCGTCTGAAACTTAAATATGTAGAGAAGAAAATCGACGGCACTGAAATTGTCAAGACTAACGACAGTGGCCGCACCACTTATATCAACAACGTTACTCCCGGTTTCGCCGAGGGCTTAAAGATGTTGTCAAAGGGTGGTAAGGCAGTGTTCTATGTGCCTGGTGAAATCGCCTATGGCGTAGCCGGTATACCTTCTCGCAACGTAGGCCCTAACGAAATGATGGTCTATGAAGTAGAGGTTATCGACGTTGAATAATAAGCAACCTAAGACACCTGTGATAACGAGGCTGCCCTCTCTGGGGTGGCCTTTTTTATGGATGTTTGTTATGGATAAATTTTAATCAGAGATGGATAAAACCAATGCAGGAACAATAGCGTTTCAATAGCATGAATGGACTGATATTAGGATTATTGTTGCCTTTTGCCGGAACGACCCTTGGCGCGGCATGCGTTTTTCTTATGAAGAAAAGCATACCGGACATTTTGCAAAAGAAGCTGACAGGTTTTGCTGCCGGAGTGATGG
>CAMWQZ010000306.1 GCA_947176515.1 uncultured Bacteroidales bacterium
AATCCGGATTATTCTTAAGTGTCTCCACCGCCTCTTTGATCTGGTCGATATGTCCGCCATTATAGTCGGGCCATGAGCGCCATTGATAGCCATAGATATGGCCGAGATTGCCGTCAGGATCGGCCCACTCATTCCAGATGCGGACGCCGTTGTCCTGAAGGTATTTCACATTTGTGTCACCCTTAAGAAACCACAGAAGCTCGTAGATTATGGACTTCAGATGGACTTTCTTCGTGGTCAGCAGGGGAAATCCCTCAGAGAGGTCGAAGCGCATCTGATGGCCGAACACCGAGCGAGTGCCGGTGCCAGTTCGGTCGCTTTTATCAGTGCCTTCACGCAAGATGCGGTTGAGTAGGTCGAGATATTGTTGCATGATGTTATTAATTTTTTATTGGATGATGTCACTGACCCTCAATTACGATAGCACGATAAGGTTTCGACGGGCATGCGTAGCTGCAACGTCCGCAACCGATACATAATTCAGGTTCGAGTTGAGGGAACTTCCTGCCTTCGGAGTCGGTGACTATGGATATGGCACGTTTGGGGCAAACTTTTGCGCAGATGCCACAATGTATGCCGTTGACATAGAGGCGGCAGTTGTCTGCGCAGATACGTGCGCGCCCGATTGCGGTATGATGCTTTTCGTTAGGGGTCAGAGGTCTGAGCGCCTTTGTCGGGCAGACCTCCGAGCAGCGCACGCAATCGAACGAGCAATACGCCTTGTCGAAATCCATTACCGGTGTTAAGGCGTGACGGACTCCAAATTGCTTTGTAGATGGGGTTATGACCTCTGTCGGACAAGCCGAGACACACGCCCCACAAGCAGTGCAACGGCGCAGGAAATCTTCGCGAGAGCTTGTGCCGGGAGGAGTGACATAGTTGAGCGGAACAAGCGGCACTGCCCCCTTAACATACGATGGATTGTGTTTAGCTACGGCTGCAATCGCTGACGACGCTGCCAAAGCCCCGGTGATAAGGAATTTACGACGGTCAATCGGGGTCATTGACGGCGATTCTTGTTTTGTCGGGGCAGCGGCAGAGACGCCTGCACCGCTGCTCACGGTGCGCTGCATCAATGGGATTGATAGCTGATGGCGACCACGGCGGTAGGTAATGGCGGCGTTGGGACACACGTCCATACAATGAAAGCACACCACGCAGCGCGACGAATCGACAACATGGTCGGTGAGATTAATACATTGTGCCGAACAAACGTCGACACACTTTCTGCAGTTGATACACAGGTCGGTGTTGATATCGGGATGATAGAGCGAGACACGTGAGACTGTGCCAAGCAGAGTGCCGACGGGACAAACTGTATTACAGATTATGCGTCCCCTTCGTGCTGAAAAAAGAATAATCAATCCCAAAGTCAATGCAGCTACAATCAGACCGGCAACGCCGACGGCGAGGGGGCGCGCACAAGCATTGACAATCCGCGCAAACGCACTATAGGGGTCGAGTAACGCAAGCGCTACAGAGAAACCGAGCAACGCACAAAGCACCACAATCACGAAAATAGAATAGCGAAGCCGGTTGGACGGCAGTGAGTAAGTGAAACGGGATTTGCGTTTGCGTAAATTTTTGGTGAAGAAATCAATCGTCGCGCCACAGGGACAAATAGTCGAGCAATATATCCTGCCAAAAATGAGGGTGGCTACGCCCCAGACAATGAGCCACAAGGTAGCGCAAGAGACTATAGCCGGGATAATCTGCATGCGTGACAGTAGGCACGGCACACCCAATATGAGCGCAGCTGTAATGGCCGCGACCACTAAAACCTGGACGGCAATGCGTCCGTAGCGTATTGGGCGGTATCTGTTCATCGTATCACAAAGGTAAGAAGATAATTTGGAATTTTGTGGAAACGGACGGGATTTTGTGGCACTGAGTGATGAATGAAGAATGAAAAATGAAGAGTGAAGAATGAAGTTACGCTCACTGTAGCAAAATGGAGCTTTGCTTAGTCTTCATAATTAAGATAATCTTAACTTTCTACTTAATTTTCATCTGTCGCGGCCATGCCGCAATACGAGCGCCTACAGCGTTTCTTTATGATACTCCATTTTTACTTGACAAGTGACAATTTAGTTAGGCGGTGGATTTAGCAATTGAGAGATGGATAAGTAATATTTAAATTTATTTTTGGGAACTCTGTGGGTCTCAGAGATATTTCGCCTCGCACTTAATCATATTCTACATACTTTGTATCATCCAAAATTTGCAAAGAGTAATCATTATCTTTCTTCACTGCTTTTAAAATAAGGTCGTATCCTTCTGATGTTCCGTCCACATAATATTTAGCATAAAATTCAACGGTGTCTCCACTAACTTTATTTAATCTAAGTCCATACATATGCATAAAGCTCAACTTGGATTTTATATATTCATCGTTATTGATTATATTACTAAGACTATCGTTTAGCATATTTCTATCAATTTTTATTCTATCCTCTCTGCTTTTGGGATTGATGAAAATCTCAATATTAGCGCCAGGATAATATTTTAAAACTTCTATTTCGTTGCCTAACGAATCCTCTTCTATTGAAGTATATGGTCCAAGCTTATCCTTATCGCAATTGGATTCCCAAACACCATAACGGATATATCGGCTATCAATCACCGTATCTTTAAAATAATTTTGTGCAGTATAAGATCGCTCTAATAGAGGGTGATTGTATTGGATTAAACGGTATTTAGCAAGAATGGAATCAGGGCTTTCACTACTACACAACTCATCATTAGAATTGTGAGTAGTTACTATTTCTACGGTATTATTGCTGTTGCTAGCCCTTTCATTCTTGCAACCAAATATTATCGGAAGAAGCATCAATGAACACATCGAACAAAAAATAATTTTTACATCCATATCAAATTTGTTTTAATGACATCAGGCGTGATTTGAGAGGGGCAGACATATGGGGGTGACTTTTGCAAAGGTACAACGATATTTCGCTAATTGCAAGAGAAATTAATATGTTATAGAGCATGTTTTAATGAGGTAAGAAGTCTGAGTTATGAGGGACGAA
>CAMWQZ010000307.1 GCA_947176515.1 uncultured Bacteroidales bacterium
GTATTTTACCTCGACGCTGACGACGAATTATATCCCTACTCCCTTTCTCTGCTCTATGATATTGCCGAATCCAATAACGCAGATATTACCATCGGTCGCGCCGCCTACACCGCAACAAAACCTGATTGCGACACCGCTCACTCAAAAGTTTCATTAGTCTCACCTCGTCAGCTCTGCATCGACATCCTATATCAAAAGCCCGACACAGACAATTCTGCATGCTGGCGTTTGTTCCGTCGCTCATTGTTCGATAATCTGCGCTTCTATGACGGTTGGTATGAAGACCTCGAAATATTCCATAAGCTGCTAATGAACGCTGACACAGTGGCTCTCACAGACTGCGTCGTGTATTTTTATCGCAAACATCCTGCGAGCTTCATCAACAGCTGGTCAGAGGGTCGCAGAGACAATGTCAAAGTCACTGGAGGTATACTCCAGCGCTATTCTTCTGACCCTGCTATCAAGAAGGCGGCTCAAAACCGCCATTTCAGTGCCAATTACAATCTCTTGTTGGCGTTGCTGCGCAATCGCCCTGATGATATTGAGGCGATAAATTCATGCTTCAATACCATAAAGTCACTGCGAAGCACTGTTTTATCTGACCCTAACAGTAGATTTAAGAACCGCTTGGGCGCGTTACTCTCTTATTTCGGACTAAACACTATAAAACGCCTGTCATGACAAAATTTAAAGTTATATCATTAGACTGGCAGTCTTTTTCGGCAGCTTGTAAAAAGCTCCGTCTGGCAATTGATAACTCTGGCTTTAAACCTGACGCAGTAATTGCAATACCCCGAGGTGGTAGCAACCTTTTACTATATGGTTGGCACGACGTCCCAAATATTGAAATTACGATTCTGAAGCCATCAAAATTCTCCCTGAAAAAATACGCATCAAAGCTTCTAAGAATTTTACCGCTCACTTTGCGCAACCGTTTGCGCATCTGGGATGCCAAGCGACTTGTCAAACGAACCGGTCACATGGCCGACACCGTCATCAAGCTACCGGCCATTGACCCGTCAATAAAAAAATTATTAATCCTCGATGATGCAGTAGATAGTGGCGCGACTTTACAGGCTATCATTTCCGAAATAGAATCTCAGCGACAGGACATTGACATTAGAAGTGCAGCTATAACCGTAACCTCCGAAAAACCTGTCTGCATGCCTGACTATTATCTCTATCACAATTCAACCCTTGTTAGAATGCCATGGTCGATAGACGCGAAATAGATTCTCTGACGCCATGCACTGTCATTGACCTTGACGGCACATATATCGACGGCAATACGCTAAAGATATATCTCGCGTGTGGCTTCCGATATCTATCTTCACATTTTAAAATCAAACAGTTATCACGACTTCTTTTTGCAGTCGCAAAGCGCAAGGCTGGCCTGTCATCCCATAACGAAATGAAGCGTGTTATCTTGTCAACCTTATATTCCTATCCTGACATTCTTAATCAATTCGAGGTTGAAGCTAATCTTAAAATCAATCCCTTAGTCAACGATTTGATTTCGCGCCAGCAACAGCTCGGACACCGCATCCTCATCGCAACCGCCGCTCCAGATTTTTATGTCAGAACTATTTGGCAAGGTGATTTCGTAGCCACGCAATTTCAACCCAATAAGCCGTTAATAGAGTGTATGAGCGAAGAGAAGCTAAGTCGCGTTAAGCAATGGTTAGCTGATAATGACTGCCGGCTTGATTGCGTAGTAACCGACCACAAAGACGATGCCCCTCTTCTTCATTTCAATTCAGAGGGGCACAACATCCTTGTCAATCCATCAGCGTCGACCTTACGCTTTCTCCGAGAGCTCGAGCCAACGCATTTCCTTCTCATCGAGGAGCTGGGAGATTTCGGTGTAGCGAAGTGATTTTGCTGCTACATCGTCAATTGTCTCTCCGCTGTTAAACAGGCGGTCCAACTCCGCTTTCTCGGTATTGAGCTGCTCAATCTCAACTTCAAGAGTCTCAAACTCTTTTCGCTCTTTAAACGATAGCTTCTCCTTACGTTCGGTGTGACGCTGTGCGCTTTTCTTTTCTGCCTCAACGGGTTTCGCTTCAATCTGATTTTGACGTTGCTGCTCGGCGCGCCATGCCGAATATTCGCTATACGTGCCGGGGAAATCCTTTATCACTCCATTTCCCTCCATCACAAATAGATGGTCGACAACATTATCAAGGAAATAACGGTCGTGGCTTATCACTATTACACATCCTTTAAACTCCGACAAGTATTCTTCAAGGATGCCGAGCGTCACGATGTCAAGGTCATTGGTCGGCTCGTCGAGTATCAGAAAGTTTGGCTGCTTCATCAGCACGGTTGCCAACTGCAGGCGGCAACGCTCTCCACCACTGAGCGTATGGATATATTTCTGCTGGTCAGGCACTGAAAACAAAAACTTCTGCAAGAACTGCATCGGGGCAACATGGATGCCATTCTGCTCTATGTCCTCAGCAATCTCAGTAACGGCATCAATCACCTTTTTATTTTCATCAAAACTGATGCCTTCCTGACTGTAATAGCCAAACCTGACAGTCTCGCCGACATTCCACTCTCCGCTATCGGCATCAATCAATCCTTGCAGCAGCTTGATAAAAGTTGACTTGCCGACACCGTTGGCACCTACGATGCCAAGCTTCTCATATCTTCCAAATGTATAAGTAAAATCATCAAGGATGATCTTGTCGCCAAAACGTTTTGAAATACCCTCTGCTTCAAATATTTTAGAGCCAATATAACCAGCCTTAGTCTCCAGTTTGACATTGTCCTCGCGATGACGTATTTTCGAACGCTCTTTAAGGTCATAGAACTGATCGATTCTAAATTTTGCCTTGCCGGCACGTGCCTGTGGCTGACGGCTCATCCACTCCTGCTCCTTGCGCAGAGTGTTTTTAACTCTCGCCAACTCAGCGTTCATAGCCTCTATACGTTCGGCGCGTCGACGAAGATAGTAGTCATAATTTCCGTCGTAAAAAAATGCCGATTTATCATCAAGCTCGATAATGCGCGTGCATATCC
>CAMWQZ010000308.1 GCA_947176515.1 uncultured Bacteroidales bacterium
AGTATAACCACTCCACCGCTGCCAACGTCCTCGGCAACATCCGCGAAGTGTCGGCCAAAGACATTCAGAACGATGATTACTATGCCCAGGGCGACTACACGGGCGACCTCGGCGTCGAAAAAAGCTATGAGCCTTACCTTCGAGGTCAGAAAGGTTTTGAAATCCTTATCCGCGATGCTCGCGGACGCATCCAGGGCCGCTTCGAGGACGGCGCGCACGACATCGAACCTATCGCCGGACGCGACCTTAAACTCAGTCTCGACGTCAAGCTTCAGGAATATGCTGAGTCGCTGTTGGTCGGCAAGCGAGGCGCCGTTGTCGCTATCGAGCCGGCTACCGGCGAGATACTCTGCATGGCTTCTAACCCGACCTACGACCCACGCCTGCTCGTCGGACGCGAACGCGGCAATAACTATAAGGCCCTGCTCGACGACGACAGCTATCCCCTCTTCGACCGCGCCATTCAGGCGTCCTATCCCCCGGGCTCTACATTCAAACCGACCCAGGGCTTAATCTTCCTCGAAGAAGGCATCATCGACCTAAATTCCACCTACCCCTGCCACGGCGGCTATATCAATGGCGGCTTAAAAGTCGGCTGTCACGCTCACGGCTCGCCCCTCCCCCTGCGCCCGGCACTGCAGACATCGTGTAACGCTTACTTCTGCTGGGGCTTCAAGTCAATGATTGACCGCCGCTCGAAGTATGGTTCTTCGGCTTCGGCTTTCGAAGTATGGAAAAATCACCTCGTGTCGATGGGCTATGGCTACCGCCTCGGCGTTGACCTGCCGGGCGAGACTCGCGGTTTTTTACCCAATGCCAAGTTCTACGACAAATTTTATAAGGAAGGCCGCTGGAGCGCCAACACCATCATCTCTGTCTCTATCGGCCAAGGCGAAATACTCGCTACTCCTCTCCAGATTGCCAACCTTGGCGCAATGATTGCCAACCGCGGTTGGTTCATCACCCCCCACGTCGTTAAACAGATTCAGGATACCGTCATGCCGCCCCAATATCTTGAGCGCCGCTATCCGACCGTTGAGCAGCGATGGTTTGAGCCTATCGCCGAAGGCATGCGCATGGCAGTAACCGGTGGCACATGCCGCAAAGCCAACCTGCCCGACATTGCAGTCGCCGGAAAGACTGGCACGGCACAGAACCCCCACGGCAACGACCACTCAGCCTTCATGGGCTTCGCTCCCTACGATGACCCCCAGATTGCAATAGCAGTCTACGTTGAGAATGGTGGCTGGGGCGCTGACTATGGTGTTCCTATCGGCAGTCTCGTCATGGAGAAATATCTCAAAGGCGAAATTGCTCCTGACCGAAAATATATGGAAGAGCATATGCTAAACTCTACTATCCACTATGCAGCCCCGAAGAAGTGAGACATCGTCAATACTCCGCAACATTGATTGGCTGACCGTGCTGATCTACGTCGCCATGGTCATTTGTGGCGTGTTTAGCATCTATGCCGCCAGCTACGATTTCGACGAGGCGAGTGTCTTTTCGGCTAACGAATTTTCGGGCAAGCAGATACGTTGGATTGGACTCGCATTTGCCCTCGGCTTCGTCATTCTGCTTATCAATGCTCGCATGTACGACACCTATGCCTACCCGATTTATCTCGTAGTCATGGTCTTGCTGCTCATAACGCCATTCCTCGCCCACGAGATTAAAGGCTCGCGGTCGTGGATATCATTTGGCTCTATGAGCCTTCAGCCGGCCGAATTCGCAAAATTTGCCACAGCCCTTGCCCTTGCCAAGCTCTTCAGCGGCTACCAGTTCGTGCTCAACGCCAAGTTTCAGAACTATTTATTAGCTGTCGGCATCATCGTGCTGCCCGTACTACTCATCCTCGCCCAGAACGAAACCGGCTCGGCGCTCACCTTCCTCGCTCTCTTCTTTGTCCTCTACCGCGAGGGCATGAGCGGTCTGGTTCTTTTCACCGCCCTGCTCTCTGTAGTGATATTCGTCGTCGCTATCAAATTCACGGAAACCGCCGTCTTCGGCATACCGACAGGCGAATTTATCGTATTGCTCATTGTGGCCGTAGTCATTACCGCCATGGCTCTGATGTACTCACGCCGAGGCGAGATAGGCCGCAACCTTTTGATTTGGTTTGCCTTCATCGGTCTTGTCGAGTGGCTCCTTACCGGTCCGCTTGGTCTGGAGATTCCGTCACTCGCCATTTCTCTCATCGCCATATTCATTGCTTGCGCATATATCGCCTTTGAATCTGTGCGGCGTCGCCGTCGCAAGATGCTGATAGCCTGTGGAGCCGCAGCATTCTCAATCTGCTTCATGTTCTCCGTCAACTTCGCCTTCAACCATCTGCAGCCTCACCAGCAGCAACGCATCAAGGTTGTGCTCGGCATCGAAGAAGACCTTCGCGGCGCCGGCTACAACGTCAACCAGTCAAAAATCGCCATCGGTTCAGGCGGCCTTATGGGCAAAGGCTTCCTCAACGGCACACAGACCAAACTTAAATACGTCCCCGAACAACATACTGACTTCATCTTCTGCACCATAGGCGAAGAAAAAGGCTTTGTCGGCGCCCTCGCCGTCGTGGCCCTCTACGTAGCGCTGATTCTGCGCATCATTGTCATTGCCGAGCGCCAGCCCAAGATATTTAGCCGTGTCTACGCCTACTGTGTCGCCTCCTACCTGATATTCCATTTCTGCATCAACATCGGCATGGTCATCGGCCTCTGTCCCGTCATCGGCATACCGCTGCCATTTTTCTCCTACGGTGGCTCCTCTCTTTGGGGCTTCACTATCCTCCTTTTCATCCTCCTCAAACTCGACTCCACTCGCCGCAACGCCGCCAACTACTAAATCCGCCCTTCTTCTCTAACCTATTTTTGCAACACTATTTATTAAAAAATTTATATAATGAGGCCTTTTTGAGCAAAATTTAAGGGGTTTGCGTCACAATATGGACACAATTTCTCCGTTTTAACTTTTACAATAGATAATTTTACCTATATTTGCGAAAAATTTATTCTATTATTAGCAATGAAG
>CAMWQZ010000309.1 GCA_947176515.1 uncultured Bacteroidales bacterium
TGCTGAGTAGGGCTTACGAGATTGCCTCTTGTCTGGGGGGGTGGGTTATGTGTATTAGTGACAGGGAGTATGGTCGCCGCACTGAGTAAAGCCGACATAGAGTTGACGGCAATGGCAGCCGACGATATGTCGCCCCCGAAAAGGGTGATAAAGAAGCGTCCGGCGAGCATGAAGATAGGGTTGCCCGGCGGATGGCCGACTTCGAGTTTAAATGCCTGAAGGATAAATTCGGGACAGTCCCAAAAACTTGCGGTCGGCTCAAGCGTGAGCAGATATGTTACTGCTGCGATGATGAAGCAGAGCCAGCCGAGTGAGTTGTTGATAATGTTGTAGCGTTTCATTCGTTTTTTTCAATAGGATTGCGCGCAATGCGCTTCAATCGGCAAAGTTACATAAACGCAGTGGAAAAACGGCTGATTTAACTAAATTTATAGATATGGCAAGTGCTTAGGCGGATAAGTCTGGCTTAGTCTTGGCAATCGACCAAGCTAAGGGTAAAGGTGGGCGTAGTGAGTATGGTAATTATACGGTAAGGCTTGTTGAGGACGGTGGCGGTGGTTGATGACGGTGGAAGGGGGAGATTGATGTCGCGGCGAAAATCGAGTCCAGGCGTCAGAGCGGCTTTGTATAGGGCTTCTTTTAAAGTCCACGCCTGAAGGAGTAGACTGTCAGAGTTGGAATATGCCTCTATTTCATGCTCAGAAAGGACTCGTGGAGCAACTCGGCGCAGCTGGGGGCGCAGTTCTTCGATGTCGATGCCTATCTTATGGGTGGGCGATAGGGCTATGGCGGCGTAGTGGGCGCTATGCGATATGGATATTGACATATCGCAGCCTTCGAGGCATGGCGCACCTGACGGTTGGTGAGTTAGGGTAACATCGTCGCCAAGCGCATGATTGATAAGTGAATTGGTGACGCTGCGCTCGGCTTCGCGCCGGGTTTCATCGTCGCAACGGTCAATAGAGGTTATCAGCAGGGTGATGTCGCCGAAATGATGTGTCTCAATCATTTATGAGTAAGATTAGAGAGGGCATGAATGATGTCACGCTCAATGTATGACACTATTGGGCTGAGCGAGTCAATTG
Organism: uncultured Bacteroidales bacterium; assembly: GCA_947176515.1. Lineage (GTDB taxonomy): Bacteria > Bacteroidota > Bacteroidia > Bacteroidales > Muribaculaceae > CAG-873. The sequence continues at coordinate 1,086 of CAMWQZ010000309.1, forward strand.
AAGCATCTGGCGTAACGCTACTAAAGAATGCCGCACCGCTGATGACCAATCCGTCGCCATCGTGAGCGAGGAACTGTAGTGGAGTAGAGCGTGTTTCGGGTGATGTAATGAGCACGGAAGAGAAGTCGGGTGAGTTGAGCTGAGTCTCGCCGGTCGAACTGACATCAGCCACGTTGAGAGCCATGCGCTCGCTTCGGTTAGCTATTACATGATTGATTTCTGCCGGAGTGGTCGGCGTTAGGCTGACATGGAGCGTCACGTCCAATCCTGGATAAGTTATGTCGAGCCACTGGGGGCGCGGACGTGTAACGGTGGCGGCGGCATTTGCCAAAAGAACTACCGGCAGGCGATCTACAGCGATATATTCTGAGCCCGGGTCGTTGACACGCGGATAGGCGGTCGGTTTAGGTATCGCTACATTATTCGGCTGCTTTTCTGTGCAGCCAAGAGTGGCCGCGATAAGCAATAGAGCTGAGAATATACGCAGACAGGAGGTCATGCAGTCTGGATTTCGGGCATAATTTTTACGCGCACTTCGGTGATGCGGTGATCAGATATATCGAGGATAAGGAAGCGGCAGCGACCATAGACCAACGGCTCTTTATCCTTAGGGAAGTCGCCTTTGATTGCCAGCAGCATACCGGCAAGGGTCTCAGCGTCTTCCGTCACCTCTGCGTACTCGTCTTCGTCAAGGCCGGTGACACGGAAGAAATCAGTGAGGAGCGTGCGGCCTTCGAACACATATGTATCGTCGCGCAAACGCTTGTAAGTCTGCTCATCTTCGTCATACTCATCGTTGATGTCGCCAACGATTTCTTCGAGGACGTCTTCGAGGGTGACAATTCCCTGTGTGCCACCGAACTCGTCAACGACAATGGCCATATGGATTTTTTTCTGGCGGAAGTCCTCGAGAAGGTCGTCAATCATACGAGACTCAGGCACATAGTAAGGTTCGCGCAGGAGCGACTGCCATTCGAATCCTTCGGGAGTAGAGCCCACATAGGGGAGGAGATCTCGGGCATATAAGATGCCTCGGATATTATCGAGGGTATCTTGATAAACAGGCAGACGCGAATATCCGCTTTCTACAACGGTTTTCATCACCTCATCAAAGGAGTCGTTGATGTCAATATCGGTGACATCCATACGGGTGGTCATGATTTCAGATGCGGTAGTGTCGCCGAACTTCAAGATGCCTTCGAGCATGTCTTTATCATCGCTTGACGCGACGTCGGTCGCCTCAAGCGCCTGCGAGAGCTCTTCGGGTGTGATATTCTCAGTCTGCTTGGTGACAACCCGGTTGACAATAGACGTCGAGCTGACCAGCATACGCGACAGAGGCGAGAAAAGTTTCATAAGAAAACTCAGCCCAGGAGCGGCAAAGCGAGCCCAGCGCAGAGGATAGTTATTAGCATATAGCTTAGGAAGGATTTCACCGAAAAGCAAAATCAAGAAAGTCAGGATTACGGTCTGAAGGATGAAGCTGACGACGGGGTGCATATTACTGAACACAGGGCCGAGGGCGAAGTTGCAGAGCACGACAATCGTGACGTTGACAAGATTGTTGGTAATTAAGATAGTGGCGAGCAGCCTTTCGGGACGCGACAGCAGACGCAAGATATTCTCCCCCTGACCTGACTCATCAAGGCCCTCACGCTGGGATGGCGAGAGCGAAAAGTAAGCAATCTCGCTTCCCGATACAAAACCGGAAATCGCCAATGCTAAAAGTGCTATTACGAGAGCGATAATTTTTTCAGCACCGAAGTCAGCGGTGACTGAAATCTGACCGAGCAATAAAAGAAACGGCTTGCAGGCCGGCAAAGGATCTATGTCCAAAATAATACGTATTAGTTAAACAATGGGTTGTTGATGACTGACATCGCTGCAAAGTTAGTCATAAATTCTCATAGTGATAGCATGAGAAGAAGATTT
>CAMWQZ010000310.1 GCA_947176515.1 uncultured Bacteroidales bacterium
TGACATGCCTATAAGCGAGGCATAGCCGGCCATAAGTATGTCTTCTTGCATAAGCGCCGTCGTACCGACCATGTCGGAGGCGGCCGCCAGATAGACGCCACCCGAAAATTGTATTATCAGTACAAAAAAGATAAACAACCACGGCTTCAGACGGCGAGGTACCCAATTAGGTACGTCAGGGATATCAAAAGGTCCCTGGTTTGCATGCCAGTCTGCCATATCAGTATCTTACTTCACATTCTGCGTTCATGCCGGCGCGTAACTGTTGCATGTCAGACTCGCTATTATCTTTCGAGAACTCAATCCTTACAGGTATACGTTGACGCACTTTAACGAAATTGCCTGCTGAGTTGTCTTGGGGCAGTATAGACAGAGTTGCGCCGGTAGCATGAGAGATGGATTGGACTACTCCATTGAATGTTACGCCCGGAATGGCATCGACTTTGATCCTGACTTTGCTTCCCGGCGCGATGTGATGGAGTTGTGTCTCTTTGTAATTGGCTGATATCCATATGTCACTTGAGTCTACTACGTCAAGCAGTGTCTGACCGGGTTGAACGAGTTGCCCGACTTGAATCTCCTTGCGTGAAGTGTAGCCGTCGCAAGGAGCCACGATAGCGCAATAAGATAGGTTTAAACGTGCTGTTTCAAGATTGGTCGCGGCAAGCTCAATGACTGCGTCGTTCTGAGCTGTGCGCTGACGGGCTTCGGCTACGACTGATGACGTGGCAGAGTATTGACGAGAAAGCGTTTCGTAGCGAGCATTCTTTGCTTCGTAGTCTGTTTTTGCGGCATCATATTGCTGACGTGTGACCGCATCTTGATGTAGTAATTTCTCATAACGTTCAAAGTCTGTCTTGGCCATGTCCATCAGAACCTTGGCTTCGGCTATAGAGGCTTTTGAGACGGCAGCGTTGGCTGACGCCACACCTACATTATGGTCGGCAACCGCGCGACCGGCAATGGCGTTCTGATAGTCGGCCGAAGCTTGGGCTACGCGAAGACGCATGTCTGAGTCATCAATTATTACCAGCGTATCGCCCTTTTTTACTGGCTGATACTCATTGAAACGTATTTCCTTGATGTAGCCTTGTACTCGGCTATTAACTGGCACAATCTGCTGGTTGACCTGGGCATTATCGGTAAACTCGACATTGCCAAGGTGAACGAATTTGCTGCATACCCAAAAAGCTGCGGCTATAATAACGATTGCAGTGACAAAGTATGATAGTATTTTTTTTGTACGGTGGTTCATATCTTTCCTGATGTAAATAACAGTTTGTAATAATAGTAGATGATATTGATTTGAGCGTTGATAAGCTGTTGCTCTGCTTCTATCTTTGAGTTAACAGCGTCGAGGAGGTCTGTAATCAGTGCCATATCGGCGGAATATCGGGTTGATATTGTGTGGTAGTTACGATTTGCAAGCTCGACACTTTTTTGTTGTGTCTGAAGTTCTTCGTATGCTTCGAGATAGCGGATATAGTCAGTCTGGACGCAGAGATGCAGTCGCTCAAGAGCGGCTTCAAGTTCATCATTAGCTTTAACTGTTGCGGCACGACTCTTTGATAACGATTTATTTGATTTATAGAGCGAGGCGAGATTGTAGTTTACGCCGATACCGATATACCAGTAGCTGAGATTGCGATTAATTGGTGGTACTTCGACGAGTATAGGGCCGTCTATAGACCATCCGGCCTTCAACCCTATTTGGGGCAAACTAGTGCTCTTAACCAATGATTCGGCTTTACGACTGATGTCAACGCCCGAACGTGCAAGCTTGAGTGACGGTGCATTATTGATTGCTTCTTGTTGCCACCAGCTTTCGCCCTGATTAGGCAGAGACCGCGCCAGTATTGTAGAGTCGGGAACTACAATTGTTCCGTCAGGCAGTCCTGCAGTGATAACAAGGTTATTATTCAGAATCTCGAGAGTGTTTGTGATTTTTACGCGTTGGAGTTGAAGGTTTGACAGCAAGAGTTCGTAACGCGTGATATCGTTTTGGAGAGCGACGCCTTGATTATAACGCGCTGTCATCTCGTCGAGCATTTTGCGAGCTTGTTCAATATTTCTATCGATAACAGTCAGAAGATTGCCACACTTGTAAAGGTCGAGATAAAATCCAGTTAGTTGAAATCGTATGTTATTGCGTTGCAACTCTGTGCTGTAGCGTGCGGCCGTAGATTTTAGTTCGGCTAACTCAATACCGGCAGTTATTGCTCCGCCTGAGAATACAGGCTGTGTAATGTCGATGGATAGAGCGTTGCCTAAATGGGGAATTGGAGCACGCTGATAATCAGTTAAATTACGGTTGATAGTGAAACCATTGCCTATGTAACTTAAAGATAACGATGCGTTTATGTTAGGCAAGCGGTGGCTGCGAGCTACACTTATGTCGCGGAGAGCCTCATCTTCAGCGCTAAATGATGGTCTTAACATAGCGCTGTTGGTTTCTGCGGCTTCATATAATTGCTCGATAGTGATGACCTGTCGTTTCTGACCGAACATAGATATGCACGGGTTCAGTAAGGCTATGGCAAACAGCCTTGTGAGCAATCGAAGATTGTTCATAAAAATAAGTTTGTGGATTATATTAAATGAGGTAAGTTAATATGATGTCAGTATAGGTGTGTGCTGACATTCTGATGCGTTAAGCATTAGCAAAAAGCGAAGCCGTACTTTTCCAGTTCTCCAAAAATCCCCAGTTCATCACGATTGGGGCTGATTGTGGTAATAATGAAATACTATTAGTCATAAATGGCGCAATTCTGTATGAATTGCACCACAAAATTAGTCAAAAAAATCGAAATTTCAATAAAATGATTTTGAACCTGAATCTTGGAATGAGATATGTTATAATTTAGTCACAGATTATTTTAGATACTCTCAAAATAAAATCCTATAATAAGCTGCATAATAAAGTCTGTTGGCAGCAAGGCTCCAATATCCAAGATTTGCCACGTCCTTAACTTGTTTAATTGCATCATTGGCTTTTTCAAGACGGTATGATACAATA
>CAMWQZ010000311.1 GCA_947176515.1 uncultured Bacteroidales bacterium
GCTATCACCCATGTCAAAGACATCAAGCCCGGACAGATTAACATCTACTTTGACTGTGGCGTCGATGATTTCTTCGCCCAAGTCAACGAAAATCTCCACCGCGCCCTGCTCGATGCAAAAATTCCCCACGATTACGTTTCGCGTCCCGGCGGTCACACATGGGAGTACTGGAACAATTCACTCCTCCACCATCTCCTCTATTTCAATGAGGCCTTCAACCGATGATACTCCAATCATTACAGCTCACCAACTTTAAGAACATCGCCCACTGCTCGCTCGACTTTTCGCCCAAAATCAACTGTTTTCTCGGCGACAACGGGGTCGGAAAGAGCAACTTGCTTGATGCTATCCACTATCTCAGCTTTTGCAAGAGCTTTGCCGGGCTGAGCGACCCCATGCTCATCAAGCGAGGCGAGGATTTCGCCATAGCGCGTGGCCGTTACCTGCGTCGCGACGTCGAAGAAGAGCTCGTCGTAGGCCTTGCCGCAGGCAAACGCAAATCATTCAAACGCTCTGGCAAAGAGTATCGCCGCCTAAGCGAGCATATCGGTCTCTTCCCACTCGTCATGGTCGCTCCTGCCGACATTGAACTTATCAACGGCAGCGGCGAGGTGCGCCGTCGCTTCCTCGACATGGTGATTTCTCAGGCCGACGCCCGATATCTCGAAGCACTCATCCGCTACAACCAGGCGCTCACCCAGCGCAATTCGATGCTACGCGACGCCGTCGGCGATGCCAACCTCTATCTCGCCGTCGAAATGCAGATGGAAATGGCGGCCGAATATATCCACAAAGTCCGCGCCGAGCGCATCGACCGCCTCTCAGAAATCTTCGGCCGTTACTACGCTGCCATATCCGACACTCGCGAAACTCCGCGCCTCATCTACCGCTCGCACCTCTCTGAAGGCCGTTCATTCGGCGAACTCCTTAACGTCAACCGCGAGCGAGACCGCATACTGCGTCACACATCTATCGGCATTCACCGCGACGACATCGAAATGACCCTCGACGATATGCCGGCGCGTCAGACGGCCTCACAAGGCCAAGCCAAGACCTATACCCTCGCGCTACGCTTCGCTCAATATGAATTTCTGCGCGAAATCACATCACTATCGCCGCTCCTGCTTCTCGACGACATTTTTGACAAGCTCGATGCCGGACGCGTAGAGCGCATAATGCAGATTGTCGCTACCGACACCTTCGGTCAGATTTTCATTACCGACACCAACCGCCGTCACCTTGACGAAATCATTTCACTAACCGATGGAGGAGACGCCATCTGGCAAGTTTCCGACGGCCAATTCACCCCCATCAATCAACCAAACCTCTAAGTAGCAATACACCGTTGTAAGACTACTTTTTAGGTGCGTTGTATATCTTCAAATTATCTAAAATAGAATTTGCAAATTCAAGATCCTCTTCTGCAACACTGTAAAAGAAAACTCTTATCCCATAAGCATTGTAGTTGTCGCGTCTGTAATATTTCCCGTCGGACATAAAATAAAATGAATTAGCTACATTGCCCAATTTACATTTATATATTACCTTATCGGGCTGTGGTAATGTAAATTCGGCAAGAGCTCCACAATGCAATATTATACAAGATGGATGAGTTGGCTTATCGGGAAAGATTAGTGTATAAAATCTAAAGAAGCCTTCTTCATATCGGTCGACTTGCACTCTCTTTATAGATATATTCGGAAGGGATAGTACTATCTTCGAATTGCCCCAGCTGATAGTGTCATTTTCCAGCTTGTAAAGGTCACCATTGCTTAGTTCTTGAGCATGGATTGAAATTGCTATAAGGGAGAATAATATTAAAACTATTTTTCTCATTGCTTTATGTGTGTAAATAATTCATATTTGTCTGCAAAGATAAGTTATGCAATAGGATTATGCAAGTGATAACACTATGTTATTTAGCAGGTTTTGTGGGTTTGTTTGACCGCTGACGCGGCCACGGGGTGGTGAGAGGGCGACCCAGTTGCCACAAGCTGCGCGCTGCTACGCGGCGCTTGCATGTGACTATCACTCTGTCGCGGCGATGCCGCTAACTTCGCGCCTACGGCGCTGTCTTAAGTATTAGGGCAGAGGGACGAAGGATGAGGGGGCGTAGACACTATGTATGTCTATGACCCTAAAGGCAACAACCCCGTTGGATATGTTCACTTACGCGATGGCTACTATATCCAATGCATTGAACCAGGTCTGCTTATAGACCGCATTGAAGAACAATGGCTCACTAACCCGAATCTCGATGACAAACGCAAGACAAAACTCAGAGAACTAATTTCGACCCTCGACCCCGAAGCCAACGACATAGTATTTTTAGCCAAACTAAAAAAGCCTTGAAATAATATACAAATCTGTGACGACGTCTCGCGACCGCACTAACGTGGGTCTCGATTTTACTCTGCTCGTATCCATAGGGTCTCGCTGCGCTCCACCCTATGCTACTTTCCGGCGACCCACGTTGTGGGTCTCAGCGGCTGCAGCTTGTTTTAGGGCAGAGGGCAGAGTTATGAAGTCAGAGGTGATTGTGGGGTGGTGTGGTTGATTGGTTGCCAATTTGTTAGCGCGGACGCACCAGGGTGCGTCCCTACAGGCTCTTGGCGGATTTTTGGCGGGCGAGGGCGCGGCGTTGTTGGCGCGTGAGAACAGGGGTGGGAGTGACGGGGTGGTAGATGTTGACTGAGTGGGCTGGTTGTGGGGGTTGGGCGGCCTTGGGTTCAGAGGCCTTTTCGGTCGGTTCAGTTGGTTCGGTAAGGGTTATTTCGCTGTCGGCGAGGTTGACGAGGGCGCGTGTGGCTGCTTTCGAGGTGTCGTGAGCGAGGACGAGGATTGAGATTTTGTGGCGTACCTGCAGGGCGACGAGTCGCTTCATTACGAAGGTTGGTGAGGCGTTGCGGCCGAAGGAGAGGGCGGCAATACGGGTGAGATTGTCGATGATGAACACTTTGGCGCCGGTAGCGGCGATGGCGTCCTCGATGTCTTTGATTACGATGTCGGCAT
>CAMWQZ010000312.1 GCA_947176515.1 uncultured Bacteroidales bacterium
ACCGAGATCTACACGCGTAAGATCGTCGGCAGCGTCAGAGGGGTATCAGAGACAGGTTCGTGGATATGGACTCCTTTGACAGATCCGAGTGTGCCACCCGGCATGAAAATCGGGGTTTCGATTTTGCCGTGGTCGGTAGTGATTACTCCGGCACGTGCGTTGCTGTCAGGGGCTGTAGCGGTGAGATTGAAATCCATTTATCTATCGGCAAGACTGGTGTTAGCGGAGTTTAGAAAAGTTTTTCGGGATATGTGCCGTCAGCGTGGAGAGCTGCGAGTTTTTCGACAACCATCTGGCGGTCTTCGGGATAAGTCACTCCAAACCAGCGAGCATTGGTGTCAAGAACGTCGACTGACGCCTCGCCGTTGTGGATTAGTTTGTCGACAACTGACGGGATAAAAAACTCGCTTTTAGGTGTGTCGATATATTTATCGAGGAATTTACGGAATTCGCGTTTCGAATAATCGAAGTAGTCCGGCATGAGTCCCCAGAAGTTCATTGAGACGGGAGTCTCCGGGTCGAGGGTCTTAACCGAGTTGTCGGCTTCGTCGACGAAAGTGACATTGTGGTTGTCATCAAAACTGATAGCTCGGCGCTCAACGACAGTGGTCAGTTTGCCGTCGGCCGTAGTGCATACGCCACGCGACACAGAACCGTTTTCGGTCATAGTATTGCCAACGCGGAAACCAACCATGCAGTATTCGCCTGGCTTACGGTCTTCGCGGCTTAGTTCTCGAGCGATAACGTCGAAAGCATCACGGCTGTAGAAGTCGTCGGCATTAATCACTGCAAAAGGCTCTTTGATTGTCGACGCACTCATGAGGATGGCATGGTTAGTGCCCCAAGGCTTTTCTCGGCCCTCAGGTACAGAGTAACCTTCGGGAAGGGCATCGACGCTTTGGAATACAACATCTACAGGGATTGAGTTCTCATATTTGCTGAGTACAATTTTACGGAAGTCGTCTTCGAAATCATGTCGAATAACAAATACAATGCGGCCAAAGCCAGCCTGCAAAGCATCATAGATAGAGTAGTCCATGATGGTTTCACCGTGAGGTCCAACTCCGTCAATCTGCTTTAGGCCTCCGTAACGACTGCCCATGCCGGCAGCGAGAACTAATAATGTAGGTTTCATTTTAGATAATGATATGGTGTTTTTTCCGTTAATTTTAGCATCGATAGGGACGAAACTATGTTGCCACTATTGATACGGTTGATGATACTGATTGCAAAGTTAGCTATAAATAGTTAACTTAGCAAATAATAAGTTTCAGATGCGTTCGAGAACGGTTGCAATCAGGTCGCGTATGCCTGATTTGTAGTTGGGGTTAGCGACAGTGTTGAAACGATTAGCAATAATCGAACAAACAGTCATGGCTTTATGCCCCATGAGTTTGCCAAGCCCTTGAAGGGGAGCGCTCTCCATTTCATAGTTGGTGATTTTGCGACCGTTGTATTCGAAGGCTTCAATGCTGCGGTTGAGACCGGGATTGGCAAGAGGCAGACGCAGTTCGCGACCTTGAGGCCCATAAAATCCGACTGCAGAAATAGTATTGCCGCGCACCATATCATCTCCGCCAATGCGGTTGACGAGTTCGGGGTCTGCATCGACGACGTATGGCTTTGCCCATAGAGGATTCCAGTCTGTGTGGGTGCATAATGCGTGCTCAAAATCGAGGTCGGCAACTTCGTTTCTACCGGCATAATAGTTTAGCACCCCGTCAAAGCCAATGGATTTCTCTGCAATAACAGGTGTGCCGAGCGACAATTCTGGCTGGAGAGCACCTGATGTGCCGATTCGCACGAGGGTCAGCACGCGCTTTTTGTCGCGTACTTCACGGGTTTTAAAATCTATATTGGCGAGTGCATCGAGTTCGTTGATTACAATGTCGATGTTGTCAGGGCCAATGCCGTGGCTTAGGCACATTATTGGCTTTCCCTTGTAAGTGCCGCCGATGGTATGAAATTCACGAGACGACACTTCGAAAGTCTTAGTGTCGAAAAATTCTGCTACCATGTCAACGCGAGAAGGATCGCCGACAAGAATAACGCGGTCAGTGAGTTGTTCGGGGCGAAGGTGAAGGTGGAAGACTGATCCGTCAGGATTAATTATCAGTTCTGATTCGGGAATTATTTTCTTTGTCATGGTGTTTGGGTTTATCTATTTGTGAACGAATTTATGCGGATTAATGCGTCAACGATGAGCGGTTACGGCATATCTACCACCAGGAAGGGTTATAAGCATATCACTCATTTCCATCTCAAAAAGCATAGCGCTTAGCTGGCTGAACGGTATGCCAAGACCGATGCAGATATCATTAACTGTGTGGTCAGGATGCGAAGTAATATAGTCAGCTATTGACTTTTGCTCAGGTGTCATGTCAAAAGCCAGCTCATGCTGTGTGAATTCTTTCGGACGCGAGGTCCAGTTTAATGTTTCAATAAGGTCATCGGCCGAGCGTATGATTGAGGCGGACTGACTGGCGATAAGGTCATTGCAGCCGCGGCTGTAAGTATCGGTAGTGCGTCCGGGCACGGCAAAGACTTCGCGGTTATATGCTGCAGCTATACGGGCAGTGGCGAGTGCACCTCCTTTGATGTCACTTTCGACTACAATTACGGCGTCAGAGAGTCCGGCTACAATTCGATTACGAGCAAGGAAGTTACTTCGGTGAATCGTAGCGTCAGAAGTATATTCGGTGACTATAGCTCCGCCTGAGTTCACGATTTTTGCTGCGGTTGAGCGATGGTCGGCCGGATATATTGTGTTGAGCCCATGGGCCACCACTGCTACTGTCGGCACATTGTTGTCGAGGGCTGCGCGGTGGGCTGCAACATCAATGCCATAAGCCAATCCGCTGACAACAATTAGGTTATCAAGCCTTTCGGCGAGTTCGGCAACAAAGTGGTTGACGAAATCAAGCCCATAAGGAGTGGCATGGCGTGTTCCGACGATTGCCACGGAATGGAGGCTGTTAAGATTGCAGTTTCCGATGGACTAAAGC
>CAMWQZ010000313.1 GCA_947176515.1 uncultured Bacteroidales bacterium
ATAACGATGTCATCGGTCCCTATTATCACATAGGTTAATGAATGTCATGACGTTTTTTTATATGTAAATTATCAGGGTATGTCGGGGAGACATTAGATTGATTTCTCGATGTCCCAAACAAAGGCACGCAAACCGAGTTTGGGTCGCTCGGCATCGAGGTTGCGAAGTTTGTCGAGCAAATTATCCACACGGTGATCCTCAACCATTGTTATTATGGCCGAGGCCAACGACGGCCATGCGTGAGAGCCGTAGTGAGGTTCGCCGTCGCGAGACCCACGGCCTGACACTTGAGGCCAGGCAGTGAATCCGCGGCAGTTATTGCGGTCGAGTATATCTACTATCTTATCGTAATGAGCTTGATCAAATGTTATAAGTACGGATTTCATTTCTTGAGTGATTTATGAAATTTACGACGAGAGTTGCGGATGCCGTTATGGGCGAAGACGCAATAGAGCACAGGTACAAACAGCAGGGTCAGGATGGTGGAGAATGTGAGACCACCGATTACGGCTGTACCCATCGGGCGCCACATCTCAGCACCTTGACCAGAGCCTACAGCCATAGGAACCATGCCGAGGATGGTAGTTAAGGTTGTCATGATTACTGGGCGCAGACGCGACATGCCGCCGTCGATTACGGCGCGGCGAATTGACATGCCGCGTTCGCGGTTAAGCGAAATGTAGTCGATTAGCACGATACCATTTTTAACAACTATACCGATAAGCATGATTGCACCAATCATCGACATAACGTTGAGGGTGTGGCCGGTTAGATAAAGGATGATGAACACACCCGAGAAAGCAAATAGCAACGATGTCATGATGATGGCAGGGTAGGTGTAGCTTTCAAACTGAGCCGCCATAACGATATAGACAAGGATGATAATCAGAGCTGCAAGCATGAGAAGGTCGCGGAATGACTCCTGCTGGTCTTCGTAGTTACCGGCGAGCTGAATTGATACGCCTTGGGGGATGTCCATCTTATCAATTGCGTCCTGAGCCTTGACAACGACTTCGCTCATCGGAACGTCTTGCACGACAGTCTTGACGGTGATGATGCGCTCGCGGTCTTTGCGCTCGATAGTAGGCGGAGTGAAACGTTCGACTACCTTGCCGACGTCACGCAGACGCACGCCTTTACCAGCTGAGTTATAAATCAGAATGTTTTCGATGTCGTCGATAGACGTGCGATGGTCAGGGTCATAAAGCACCTTGATATCATACTCCTCGCCGTCTTCGCGGAAGCGTGATGCGGTCGAGCCGTTGATGCGGTTACGGAGATATGTCGCAGCCGTCTGAAGGTTGAGACCGTAAATAGCTAATTTCTCACGGTCGAAGTCAACCTGATATTCAGGCTGGTAATCGGAACGCGAGATATATACGTCGGCAGTACCAGGAATCGCTTCGAGGGCGCGTTTGAGCTGTTGGGCAACAGAGTCGGTTTCGGAGAAATTGTATCCATAAATCTCAAAGTCAATTGAAGCCTGACCGCCCATGCCGCTCATGCCGCCGACCTGAACCTGAGCTTTCTTGTACTGAGGATATGCCTTTAGGTCTTCACGCATTAGGCCGGCGATTTCAACGATGCCACGGTCGCGTAGCCCTGGGTCAACGAGGGTGATATTCATCGAAACGATGTGAGGACCATTATCGCGAAGCGATGCAAAGGTATTGTCGCTTGAGGCCGAACCAACAGTGTAGTTTATGACCTTGATTTCAGGATATTTTTCCTGCCACTCCTCGACGAGCCGACTGGTGACGTCCTGCGCGATTTCAACACGAGCGCCAATCGGCAGTTCGAGGTTGACACTTAGGCGACCGTCATCGGCAGTAGGGAAGAACTCTGTGCCGACATGTTTCATCAAGAAAATTGAGCCGACAAATGTAGAGATACAGATGATGACAGTTATCAGTTTGTGGCCAACGACCCAAGTCAGCAGGCTGCCGTAACCTCGGTCAAACGCATCGAGGCCGCGATTAATCGGGCCGAAGAGTGCGTTGTAAATTTTGCCGTGGTTATTGACTCTTCGGAGTAACAGAGAGCAGAGCATCGGGGTGAGCGAGAGGGCGCAAATCGTAGAAATAATCATCATGATGGTGACCATCCATCCGAGCTGGCGGAAGAGCACACCGGTCATGCCTGTGACGAGTGTCAGAGGGAAGAACACTGCGATAAGGGTGAGGGTAGAGGCTATTACTGAGACGGCGACTTCGTTGGTGCCGTGGATAGCTGCCTGTTTTGGGTCAGAACCACGCTCGATGTGGGTAGTGACGTTTTCAAGCACAACGATGGCGTCGTCGACAACCATACCGATTGAAATTGAAAGAGCCGACAGCGAAACGATGTTAAGAGAGTTGCCCGTAATGGCAAGGTAGATAAACGATGCGATTAGCGAGATAGGGATGGTGATGGTTATAATCAACGTCGCGCGCCAGCGTCCGAGGAAGAAGAACACTACAATCACCACGAACAAAAGAGCATAGAGCACGGTCTCAACGAGTGAGGCAATTGTGTTGCGGATATTGTCAGATGTATCGGCAATAATACCGATTTTTACGTCAGTCGGCAAGCGTTTCTGGAGCGATGGAAGCATTTTCAGCACCTTGTCAGAAATCTCGACGGAGTTGGCGCCACTCTGCTTCTGGATGATAATCATCGCTCCTTTCTGGCCATTGTTGTAGGTCTGCTGGGCGCGTTCTTCGAGCGAGTCGTCGATACGGGCAACGTCGCGGAGGAAGATGTTTTTACCATCGCGTGAGCCGACAACGATGTCGCGCATCTGGTCGGATGAATCAAATTCGCCTTGCACACGCAGTGAATATGTGTCAGAGCCAATGTCGAACGAGCCACCAGGGATGTTGCGGTTTTCGGCAGCGATTACTGATGCAATCTGTTCGATAGTCAGATTGTAAGCTTCGAGACGGACCGGGTCGACATAAATGTGGATTTCGCGTTTTGGCGCGCCCGAAATAGAGACCGAGCCAACGCCATTTATACG
>CAMWQZ010000314.1 GCA_947176515.1 uncultured Bacteroidales bacterium
GCATAATATAATCTATTGACAGCTAGACTCCAATTCTTCATTGAAATATTGTCGCGAGCTTCCTTTAAGGCTTGATAAGCTTTTTCTATTCGATAGAGGATGATATTATTCTTTTCTTCTGAAGATAACGTCATGGTACTAACTCTGATAGATGATTATGGCGTCGTGTTCGACGTTTTTATGAAATGGAAGGAAACTACGTTTAAGCCAACCGGCAACAGAATATAGGCGTGGATTAATAATTTCTCCAAACTTAAGACCTACGTCGGAAAACGGCATAGCGTATACGTCCCAAAGATTCCATGAAATCTTTTCCGGGCCAGGAATAAGCACGTGAAGATCCCAATCAGAATCTGGCCGCGCGTCGCCTCTGGCCCTTGAACCGTATAAAGCTACGCGAGAACCTTTAGGTAGAATTTCAGCAGCTTTTTGCTTCAATTCATTAATTATGTCACTTTGTAAATTTTGCAACTTATTATGTCCTAAAATATTCATTTGCAAAGATACAATTTTTTTCAATACTCCATAACATTTGACTTATCGTATAATAAGAGAGGGTGTTATAAAAAAGTCAAGCTCGCCTTGTGGTGGGGGCGAGCTTGACGCGGATTGTCAGAATTGCTATTAGAGTAATGAGATTGAGCGGTCGATAAATGAGCTGAGGGCTTCGCCTTTTAGCAAACCGTTGCCGAGGAGGGCAAGGTCGATAAGCTGCTTGACGAGAGGCTGGGTCTTGGCGTAGTCACTGATGATTTTTGTTTCGTTGTCACGCGCTTCACCGACAGCTTTTTCGAGGTCTTTAACTTTCTGGTCGTCTTCGGCCGAGAGGGCTTTACCCTTGGCCGCATCGCGAATCTTGGTGATTTCGGCATTGTCAGCTTCAATCTTGTCAGCGAGCGGTTTCACCTGATTATCAAGAGCTGCTGAGGCTGCGTCTTTAATCTTGACGATGAGCGGATGCTCGGTGTTGACAACGAGACTGTAGCTATCAGGTAACTCGCCATAGAAGCTCATGCCTGGCTGAAGAGCAGCCATATCTTTCATGCGTCGCATATACTCGTTCTGAGTTATGACGATAGGCTGCGACTTGTCAGACAATGCTTCGAATGATACAAGGAACTGAGCCTTGTCGACCTCAAGAGTCTGCGATTTAAAGACCGTAGTAAGGATGTTGCGCTGTAAAGCCGAGAGATCAACGTCTTTGCGACCATCCTTACGGATAAGGTTGTCGATGACGTCAGAGTCTACGCGAACAAATGTCGTCTTGTCGAGCTTGCTTTCAAGCATACCTACGAAATGGCTGTCGAGCTGACCATCCATAAGCAGGACATCATAGCCGCGGTCGGTTGCAGCCTTGATATAATTGAACTGAGCGACGGGGTCGGTAGTATAAAGATAGACTATGTTGCCATCCTTATCAGTCTGCGAAGCCTCAACGAGTGTTTTATATTCATCGAGAGTGAAGTAACGGCCTTCGGTGTCTTTGAGAAGGACAAACTTCATGGCTGCATCACGGAATTTATCGTCGGTCAGCATGCCATATTCGATAAATATCTTGATGTCATCCCACTTCTTTTCAAACTCAGCGCGGTCGGCCTTGAAGATATCTTCGAGGCGTGAAGCAACTTTTTTGGTGATGTAGGTCGAAATCTTCTTAACGGCGGTATCGCTCTGGAGGTAGCTACGCGAAACGTTAAGAGGAATGTCGGGCGAGTCGATTACTCCCTGAAGCAGCATCATAAACTCAGGCACTACACCTTCGACCGAATCGGTAACGAACACCTGATTGCTATAGAGCTGAATACGGTTCTTCGTTATCTCGAAGTTATTTTTAATCTTCGGGAAAAAGAGGATACCTGTCAGAGTGAAAGGATAGTCGACATTAAGGTGAATCCAGAACAATGGGTCTTCCTGACCGGGATAGAGTTCGTGGTAGAAATCGAGATAATCTTTATCAGTCAGCTCTGATGGTTTCTTGGTCCATTGAGGTTCTGTGTTGTTAATCACCTTATCGCGGTCGGTGTCAACCATCTTACCGTCTTTCCACTCCTGTTCTTTACCAGAAATTACGGGAACGGGGAGGAAGCGGCAATATTTCTTCAGTAATGTGTCGATGCGCGCTTGGTCAAGGAATTCTTTATTGTCATCGTCGATGTAGAGGATAATGTCGGTGCCGCGTGTCGTGCGGTCGCCCTTAGACATTTCATACTCAGGCGAGCCGTCACATTCCCAACGCACCGGTTCAGCGCCTTCTTTGTAAGAAAGTGAATTGATGACTACTTTCTTAGCTACCATGAAGGCAGAGTAGAAGCCGAGGCCGAAGTGGCCGATGATAGCGTTGGCGTTGTCCTTGTATTTTGCAAGGAACTCTTCTGCGCCAGAGAATGCTATTTGGTTGATATATTTGTCTATGTCTTCGGCAGTCATACCGATGCCATGGTCGCTAACTGTAAGAGTACCGGCTTTTTTATCAATTGTAACCTTAACATTGAGTTCGCCAAGCTCACCCTTGAACTCTCCGAACGATGCAAGTGTACGCATCTTTTGGGTTGCGTCAACTGCGTTTGAAACGAGTTCGCGCAAAAAGATTTCGTGATCGCTATAGAGAAATTTTTTGATTACGGGGAAAATATTCTCGGTGGTAACCCCGATTGTGCCTTTCTGCATATTTATTTATAAATTAGTTTTACAATAAGTCGTTTAACAATGATGTTGCAAAAATGATGCCAAAATCTCATTTTCGTAATCCGCAGTAATAACGAAAAGACAGCCGCGAAAGTTTAGGGAGTATTAGTAATCCACTAAAGGATGATTAGCCATCAGAATTATTGGGGCGAAGAGGGAGGATTTTTTGGAAAAGATAAAAAATCTGGCAATAAATTTGGATAGCCGGAAATTTAAGTGTAACTTTGCAGTGCAAAAAGGCGATTTAGTGTAGTGGCCTAGCACGCCGCCCTCTCACGGCGGAAACCCGGGTTCGAGTCCCGGATTCGCTACA
>CAMWQZ010000315.1 GCA_947176515.1 uncultured Bacteroidales bacterium
CGGCGACCACCGAGAGCTACACGCGTAAGATCGTCGGCAGCGTCAGTTGTGTATAAGAGCCAGTTTATTAACTTTGCATATTATAAACATAATGTTGATAACTGACTAAAATACTTGAAAGTCAAAACTTAACTATATTGATAATATATTGGTAAACATCAATAGGACTTCAATAAGTGAGAAAAGCAAAAATATGGACTAAAAGTTATTGTTGCTATCAACATGCTTTATTCTTCTTGGTGTAAATAAATTTTTAAGACTTTAAATTTCATAATATATAAAATGAATGTCGAAAACAGGAGCATGACGACTCCAAAAGAAAAAGACAAACTGATTGAAGAAATCAAACGCCTCAAGAAAGAAAAGAAGGCAGTCGTGCTTGCCCATTACTATCAGCGTCCCGAGATACAGGATATAGCTGATCACATCGGCGACTCGCTTGCGTTGGCGCGTTACGCGTCTACTTTGAAAGACGTTGATATAATAGTGCTCTGTGGCGTTCATTTTATGGGAGAGACAGCCAAGATACTTTCGCAGGACAAAAAGGTGCTGATTCCGGATATTGAAGCCGGATGCTCGCTTGCCGACAGCTGCGACGCAGATGAGTTTAAAGAGTTTTTGAAAAAATATCCTGACCATACGGTTATCTCTTATGTCAACACCTCGGTGGGAGTAAAGGCGCTCACTGATGTCCTGGTCACTTCAGGCAATGCGGTTAAGATAGTGGAGACATTTCCAAAAGATGAAAAAATAGTGTTTGGTCCTGATCGCAATTTAGGCAACTATATCAACTCTCTTACCGGGAGAGATATGGTTTTGTGGGACGGAGCATGTCACGTCCATGAGCAGTTCTCGATGGAGAAGCTTCTTGAACTTAAAAAAGAATATCCTCAGGCGAAAGTGCTCGTGCATCCTGAATGTAAGAAAGCTTTGCGATTGGTAGCAGACAAGGTTGGCTCGACGGCTGCGCTGATTGACTATGCGCGTAACAGTGAGGCTGACGAGTTTATTGTAGTTACGGAAAGCGGTATAATGCACGAACTCGAAAAGATATGTCCAGACAAACATTTTATAGCCGCTCCCCCAGAGGACGGCAGCTGTTCTTGCAACGAGTGCGGATATATGAAGTTGAATACCCTTGAGAAGCTCTATGAGTGTCTGCGCGATGAGAAGCCTGAAATCAATGTAGACGCTCAGGTGGCCGAGGCTGCCAGAAAGCCAATAGAGAAAATGTTAGAACTATCATAAAAATAATAGATTTATAATCAGAATAATAAATTAAAAATATATAGTTATGGAATATAATCACAGAGACATAGAGAGCCGATGGCAACAGCGCTGGCGTGACGACCAGACATATAAATGCGACATAGACAAGTCAAAAAAGAAATTTTATGTGCTTGACATGTTCCCTTATCCTTCGGGCGCCGGTCTGCACGTAGGCCATCCTCTGGGTTATATAGCAAGTGATATATATTCACGATATAAGAGATTGCAGGGATTTAATGTGCTTCACCCGATGGGGTATGACGCCTATGGTCTACCGGCAGAACAGTATGCTATACAGACAGGTCAGCATCCTGAAGTTACGACTCGTATAAATATTGACCGCTATCGCAATCAACTTGATAAAATCGGTTTTTCATATGACTGGAGCCGCGAAATCAAGACTTGTGATCCTGAATATTATAAATGGACTCAGTGGGCATTTATTAAAATGTTTGGGTCATACTATGACACTAAGACCGACAAAGCTGAGCCTATCGAAAAACTCGAAGCTTATTTCAATGAGCACGGCACCAAAGGCTGCACTGCTGATGGCAGCAAGGAATTGAACTTTACCGCCGACGAATGGAAGGCAATGAGCGAAAAGGAGAAAAGCGATGTGCTGATGAATTATCGCATTGCTTATCTTGGCAATACAATGGTCAACTGGTGTCCTAAACTTGGCACAGTTCTGGCTAACGATGAGGTTAGCGAGGGTGTGTCGATTCGCGGCGGCTATCCGGTTGAGCAAAAAATGATGTATCAGTGGTGTCTGAGAGTTTCGGCTTATGCCCAGCGTCTGCTTGAAGGTCTCGAAAGGGTTGATTGGACTGATTCACTTAAAGAAACACAACGCAACTGGATTGGCCGCTCAGAAGGAGCTGAGATGCTTTTCCCGGTTGCTAACAGCGACGAGGTGCTTGAAATATTTACAACCCGAGCCGACACTGTTTTCGGAGTGACATTTATGGTGCTTGCTCCTGAAAGCATCTATGTTGACAAGGTTACTACTCCAGAGCAGCGTGAGGCAGTTGAGGAGTACATCAAGTCAATCAAGCATAAGACAGAACGCGAGAGAATGATAGATAAAAAAGTGAGCGGTGTGTTTACAGGGGCTTATGCTATCAATCCGCTTACTGGGAAGCAGATACCTATCTGGGTGAGCGATTATGTGCTTGCCGGATACGGTACAGGTGCTATTATGGCTGTTCCGGCTCATGACAGCCGTGACTATGCGTTTGCTAAACATTTTGATTTGCCTATTATTCCGCTTATCGAGGGTGCTGATGTAAGCGAGGAAAGTTTTGATGCCAAAAGTGGTAAAATGATTAACTCAGCGTCAGAAGAACTTGATTTGAACGGTCTTGAGGTGAAAGATGCTATAGCAAAGACCAAAAAGTTTATTTCTGAAAAAGGAATAGGTAAGGTTAAGGTTAATTATCGTCTGCGAGATGCAATCTTCAGCCGTCAGCGTTATTGGGGCGAGCCGTTCCCGGTTTATTATAAAGATGGTATTGCACATGTTCTTGATGAAAGCGAACTTCCCTTACAACTTCCTGAAATTGATGCCTATCTGCCTACAGAGACAGGTGAACCGCCGCTTGGACGCGCCAAGAATTGGGTAAATAAAGAAGGATATCCGCTGGAACTTTGCACAATGCCCGGCTTTGCAGGATCATCGGCTTATTATTTCCGCTATATGGATCCGCGTAA
>CAMWQZ010000316.1 GCA_947176515.1 uncultured Bacteroidales bacterium
TATGAAAAACAAATTAATCGCTGCTCTTGATATTGTCAAGAATGCCACCAAAAATTGTTTCCTGTTTTCCAACATCTGGAAAGAAAAAACCACTCTTTTGCTCCACGGGGTCCGTAAGACTAATAAAACTCATTTTGCTCTTGAAATGATAGCTACAATGGGGGAGTCGGGTCACAAAGCAATCTATGTCGACACTCAATCGCGTCTTGACTTGTATGGCGAATTGCTTGCCGCCACGCCTGACCTTCAGGTATTAAGGCCGGCCTACGACTCGCCTGATGATAGACGTGACTACGCCGATATAGTCATTTCAGCTATCGAAGAAGCTGTAGCTGAGACCGATGTAAAGGTTTTTATAGTTGATTCGGTGACGCGTATGGCCGCGCTTTCGTTTGGCAGAAATGCGTCAGCGGCTTATGTGATGAAGCGCCTGGTTGCACTTCAGGTGCGATGTGGCATATCGCTTATTGTAATATCTCATGATTCTACCAAAGCCGCCGACCGTGCGCTCGCAGGCCTTGCTGACTGTGAAATCGCTCTGGAGATAGAAAAGACTACTGGCGAACCTGTGATTTCAGTTAGATCAGAGTGTGGCGAGTACAGCATTGGCTCAGAGTGCTCGGAGAGCTCCGAGCACTCTGAGCACTCTGAGCACTCCGAGTGCTCACATCTCTCCAAACCTGCTGCTCAGCTCTCTCGTCGCGAGCGCAGACTGATGCGTCGCCAGAAGCAGAAATCGAGGCGATAAAGCCATTGTCAGCCAATGGTTACCGATGATGTTGACTGTTGGTTATTCAGATTTTTCTGAAACTGCTTTGCAAGTCGGATTAAATTCTTTAATTTTGTCCTTGCTATGAGCTACGATAAAAATATCAGGCAGTGTCCGCGAGATGTCTTTTCAGATTATCTCGCCAAGCACCATAAACGTCGGACTCCCGAGCGTTTCGCCATACTCGATAGCGCAATGAGCACTCCCGACCATTTTACAATCGAAAGTTTCCATGACCGGCTTGAAAGCGAGGGCTTTCATGTTTCGCTTGCTACGATTTACAGCACACTGGAGCTTTTGGTTGACTGCGGTCTGGTGCGCCGTCACCGTTTTGGCTCAGACAGCGCGCGCTATGAGCGCACAGCTGGTTCGGCCAATCATCATCACCTCGTCTGCTCGCGATGCGGCAAGGTTAAAGAGGTGAGAGACGCATCGCTCAGCGAGGCTATCTCGGCGATACGCTATCCCGGTTTTGCAGCCAGTTATTTTTCGCTCAATATCTATGGCCTCTGCCGCTCATGTCAGAAACGAGAGCGTAAGGCCGGACAGGCGGCTCAGAAAACAAAAAAGAATAATCAAACATTATCAACCATACGAAATCGAAAAAAATGAAAGTCGATGTACTATTAGGCCTCCAGTGGGGCGATGAAGGCAAAGGCAAAGTTGTCGATGTGTTAACACCGCGTTATGATATTGTCGCCCGTTTCCAGGGCGGTCCCAATGCCGGTCATACCCTCGAATTTGAAGGGAAAAAATATGTGCTGAGATCAATTCCGTCAGGTATTTTCCAGAGCGGTCAGACTAATATCATTGGCAATGGCGTGGTGCTTGACCCCGTGCTGTTTGCCGAGGAGGCTAACGCTCTCGAAGCTTCGGGCAACAAGCTTACCGATGTTCTCAAAATCTCAAAGAAGGCTCACCTTATCATGCCTACTCACCGTCTGCTCGACGCCGCTAACGAAAAAGCAAAAGGCAAAGGCAAGATTGGAACCACAGGCAAAGGTATCGGCCCGACTTATACTGATAAGATTTCGCGCAATGGCCTGCGTGTAGGAGATATCCTGCTCCCTGACTTTAAAGAGCGATATGAGGCAGCCCGTAACCGTCATCTAGAGCAGCTTGCCGCACTCGGAGCACCGGCTGATATGGCTGCGCTCGCCGAGGCTGAAGCTAAATGGATGGAGGCTCTCGGTTATATGCGCACTTACGATATAATCGACAGCGAGCATTTTGTCAACAAGGCGCTTGCCAATGAGAAGAGTGTGCTTTGCGAAGGCGCTCAGGGCACAATGCTCGACGTTGACTTCGGGTCATATCCGTTTGTGACATCAAGCAACACTGTCTGTGCCGGTGCATGCACGGGTCTGGGTATCGCGCCCCGTAGCATTGGCGAAGTGTTCGGCATATTCAAGGCTTATTGCACACGCGTAGGCAGCGGTCCTTTCCCGACTGAGCTTTTCGACGAAACAGGCAAGCGCATACGTGACCTCGGTCATGAATATGGAGCTGTTACCGGCCGCGAACGCCGCTGCGGATGGATTGACCTGGTTGCGCTCCGTTATGCTATCATGATTAACGGTGTCACCCAGCTCATTATGATGAAAAGCGATGTGCTCGACGGTTTTGATGAAATTAAGGCTTGCACGGCTTATGAAATCGACGGAGAAATTACCCGTGATTTCCCATATTCAATCGAAGAAGGCAGCGTGAAGCCCGTTTATGTTACTTTGCCGGGCTGGAAAACAGATATGACTAAGATGAAGAGCGAAGATGAGTTCCCCGAGAATTTCAAGAACTATATCGCGTTCCTCGAAAAAGAACTTGCTACGCCGATAACCATCGTGTCAATCGGTCCTGACCGAAATCAGACAATCGAACGTAAAAAATAATATAGCCATGGCAAAAGTTAAGCCCTTCAAAGGATTGCGTCCGCCACGCGAAATTGTCACTGAAGTAGTGTCGCGGCCTTACGATGTGTTAAATAGCCAGGAAGCCCGTAGCGAAGCCGAGGGAAATCCTAAGTCGCTCTATCATATCATCAAGCCTGAGATTGACTTCGCTCCCGATACCGACGAGCACTCACCTGAGGTCTATGACAAAGCAGTTGAAAACTTTGAGGCGTTCCAGACCAACGGCTGGCTCGTGCAAGACGAAAAAGAGCACTATTATATATATGCTCAGACCATGGACGGCCGCACACAGTATGGCAT
>CAMWQZ010000317.1 GCA_947176515.1 uncultured Bacteroidales bacterium
CATTACTTATTATCGCGGTCGAGCAATGGCATTATGGCGTTAAGCCCAAGCATTACTGCCAGATAGGTGATTCCTAATACAAAAAACTCTATTCGAAGGGGGAACGCCTCTTTAAGCCATCCGCCACCGAGATAGCAGAAAAACAGTAGCCAAAGCATTGACTGGACGCAAAGACAAAGCGTGCACCAAGTCTTGGCCTTAAACTTCTGATACCACACGCTCCAGAATGAGAACGGCAGGCAAATCACATTAATCAGAGCCAAATAGCCGATAAACTGCGGAAATATCAGCAGGCAAAGCAGTGACACGCTGAAATAGGCAAACCCGACCTCGCTCCAGCCGAATATACCGAAGAACTTTGCCGCCGATGTGCTTAATATATCGTCACAACCACCAGCCTCAACGACCGAGCAGACGGCGTCGGCATGCTTGTTTTTAATATGTGCCGATTTCTGAACGAGCAGCCAGGTGATATAGATACCGGCAAGGTTAATCACCGTCAGCAGTATTGTCGACACATGCTGATAGAGGTGATTCGTCACAAAAAGATAGGCAATCAAAGCCACGACAGCCAACGCCAGTACCCATTTCTTCGCCTTATTAGCAGCATCGGTAAAACAATGCTCGCGGTAGTCAGGCTCACAGGCATCGGCCTGAGGATAAGCTACAAGCACCCTACCGGTCATTGCAGAAGTAAAACGGTCGCGCAGGGCTGATTCGGGGATAGACTGGGAAATATACTCAACTTTGTCGTGACCGACTTTGGTGACTATTACCAGTCCGCTCGAGGTCTGAGCTATGAATGGCAATGGCAGGCGGTCGAGGGTAGCATTATCACCAAGCTGCAGACCAACGGCGTCAACCCCATACTCACCCAACAGCTTTTTCAGACCAAAAACGGTCTGAAACGCCATTGAATGAAACTGACGGTTGGTGTAGGCATCAGTGTGCTTGACACCTAACTGGGTCAGGAAATCAGACAATATAGTGTAATCGCTCTCAGCCATTGTCATTTACAGGAACTTATTGTTTACTTGATATGTGAAGTAATCTTATTAAGAAGCACTTCGCCCGGCATCTCGCCTGACTGACGCCACACCTGCTTGCCGTCTTTATAAAGGATAAAAGTCGGGGTGCCGGTGACGTTTTCGGCATCTGCAGCTTCTGAATTTTTGTCTACATCGAGCTGCACAATCTTTACCTGTCCATCAAGCATTTCGCCAATCTGCTCTACGACGGGAGCCATCGCACGGCAATGAGGACACCACGTTGCATAAAATTCAACCAATACATTTTGGGCGCTTTGCGTCATCTGATCGTAGGTCATATCTAAATTCTTTTAGTTAAACTTCATTTTTTTCATCAGTCAAAACGATTCTGACTGACCAAAAGTTTAAACTTGCATCTATGGCGCAAAAAAATTCCCCAGCACATTTCAACCAATGAACTGAGGACTAAAGCCGTTAGGCATGATTTGTGATTCTAAAGATATTTGCTTACTTAGCAAAATCAAAAGTGTAGAGATTATATCATACTTACTTATCTACACCTTACAAAACGTTAGGGTATCGTCACGACGGCCATACCTTTTGCATGCCTGAGCTTAGTCCTATATAAATTGAAATATAGTTTTGTAAATAATTATGGTCTAAGTCAATGCGACAGGTGCTTTAAGTGGTGCAAAGATACATAATAAATTATGCAGCCACTGCATAATTATATTTTTTTAAGCTTTTTTCACCGTGACACTCTGTCTTCTTCTGACGCTCCAAAGCGAATATCCGATTTTTGCGACTATAAAAACGGCAGCCATCATAATCACGATTATTGCCGAGCATGGCACATCGACCAATGTGCCGACAAACAGCCCTGCAACGCTGCACACGAGAGAAACGCCCACCGACGCCAACATCATCGGCCTAAAGCGCTTCATAAACACTTCGGCAGTCATCATCGGCAGCGACAGCATCGACATCAACAGCATTATGCCTACCAAACGGATAGTCAGCACGATGCACACCGCCGTAAGCACCGTCATAGTGTAATTAATAAATTTCACCGGCAGATGAATCACGCTTGCGAAGTCTCTGTCAAAAGCGCAGATCACAATCTTATCGTAATTGAAGATAAAGAATAATGCGAGGATTAGCGTGAACACTGCAAAAGCCCAGATATCACCGGGCGTGATTGTCAAAATATTACCGAAAAGGAATGAATTTAGCTCAGGCACATAGCCGGGCGTCATAAAAACAAACACCACGCCGATAGCCATGCCTATCGCCCAGACTACGGCAATAACCGAATCCTCCCGTAACCTGAAGCACGTTGACAACCACTCTACACCGATTGATGAAAACACGGCGAACACTCCAGCCATAATCACGGGGTTAATCCCAAGAAAATATCCGAGACCGAGGCCGCCGAAACAGGCATGAGTAACGCCCCCCGAAATAGCGACCATGCGCCGCGTAATGATATATGTACCAATCATCGCCGCCGATATTGCAATCAGCACTACTCCGATAATGGCATATCTGAAAAAACTATAGTCAAAAAATTCAAACATTGCTTCGCGAGGCTCTTGCCTCAGAAATCATCATTATCAATTCGTCGCGCACGTCAATCGGCAAGGTTATGCCACGCAACTGTATGCTGCGTGCCCACCCGGCTATATCATCAGGCATCAGTGTTAAAAGCACATCGCGGAACTGCTCTGTCTCGTCGGCCGAATAGCTCTCGGCCTCGCGACCTGCATAAGCATCGAGCTCTTCGTCGTCGTAATAGACCACGCGTTCAGACACCGCAGCAAGCAAGGAGTCTCGCTCGCAAACAGCATGCTGTCCGCAACATTCGCCCTCTGGCTCCGCCGCAGGCATGCTTTCGCGTGGCAGCGCCTCGGTTTCACGGTCACCGCCCGTCAGCCGATGGTGAATATACAATACCACCCCGACTGCCACAATGGCTAATGCTATAA
>CAMWQZ010000318.1 GCA_947176515.1 uncultured Bacteroidales bacterium
GCGATGACCGGTGCAATCATGCAGATGCTTTCTCATGGTCTTATGACAGCCCTCTTCTTCGCGCTCATCGGTATGATTTACGGTCGTACTCACACACGCGATATCCGTCAGATGGGAGGTCTCATGCGTATTATGCCTTACCTCGCTGTCTGCTATGTTATCGCTGGTATGGCCTCACTCGGTCTCCCCGGTCTCAGCGGTTTCGTAGCTGAAATGACCATCTTCGTTGGTTCGTTTGAACAGGGTATGACTGACTACCTCGCTGGTCACGGTTCGCTCCGTCTCGTGTTCACGATTATCGCTTGCTGCTCTATCGTCATCACAGCTGTCTACATCCTCCGTGTTGTTGGCAAGCTTCTCTTTGGCCCTGTGCAGGACAAGCATCATCTCGAACTCACCGATGCAACTTGGTGGGAACGCCTCTCGACAGCCACGCTCATCATCTGCGTGGCAGGTATCGGTTGCTTCCCCAACTTCTTCAATAACTTGATTAATTTCACATTCTCCCCCGAAATCTTCAAAGTGCTCGGCTTGAACTAATAAGACAGACAGAACAATGGATTACTCACAGTTTTTAGCAATGAAACAGGAAATCGGTCTGCTGATCGTGTTCCTGCTCGTCTTCCTCTACGACATGTTCATGCCGCAGCGCTCGCTCCGCGCACTTCCCGGATTTGCGTCAGCGCTGATGTTGATTCTCACTCTCGGCGGCATCTTCTGCTGCTGTGTCAACACAACTTCGACCACTGCGTTTGCCGGCATGTATGAGACTTCACCGATTATTGCAGCTATCAAAAATGTTTTGAATGTCGGTGTGTTTATCGTTCTTATCCAGTCAATCAAATGGGCTAATTCAGAACCGATGCATTATCGTCGCGGTGAGTTCTACGAGTTGCTCCTCGTCACACTCTTCGGTATGTATCTGATGATTTCAGCCCGTCACTTCCTGCTCTTCGTTATCGGTCTTGAGGCTGCCTCGCTTCCTCTTGCAGCTATGGTCGCTCTTGACAAGAACCGCTACGAAAGCCACGAAGCCGCTGTCAAGTATATGTTGACAGCCGTCTTCTCTTCCGCAGTGTTCATGATGGGACTTTCGTTTGTATATGGTCTTACAGGCTCGCTTTACTTCGAAAACATCTACTTCGCACTCACAACTCAGTTTAACTTCATGCTTGTCATGGCAGTTGCATTTGTGATTGCTGGCATTGGTTTCAAGCTTTCGCTTGTTCCTTTCCACCTTTGGACAGCCGACGTTTATCAAGGTGCACCTACTTCGGTCACTTCTTACCTGTCAGTTATCTCAAAGGGTGCAGCTGCGTTTGCGTTCATGGTTATCCTCGCACAAGTTTTCGGTTCGGTTTACAGCCGTGTATGGGAATGGATGCTCTATGCACTAATAATCCTCACCATTACCGTTGGTAACCTCTTCGCAATCCGTCAGCGCAACATGAAGCGCTTCCTCGCTTTCTCGTCTGTTTCACAGGCTGGCTACATCATGCTTGGCATTATTGCCTTCAACACCATGGGCGTTGCAGCGATGATATATTACATCCTTGTATATATCTTCTCTAACCTTGCCGCCTTCGGTGTTATTGGAGCTATTGAGAATGCTACAGGCCGAGTTTCGATGGACGATTACCGTGGTCTCTACAAGACTAACCCCCGTCTTTCTGTAGCGATGATGCTTGCGATGTTCTCACTCGCTGGTATCCCTCCGTTTGCCGGATTCTTCTCAAAATTCTTCATCTTCACCTCTGCTATCAACCAGGGTTCGATTGCAATCTATGTTCTCGTGCTCATAGCGTTGATTAACACCATCATCTCACTTTACTACTACCTCCTTGTTGTAAAAGCGATGTTTATCAGTGAAGACGAAAGCCCCATTGCCTGGTTCCGCTCATCATGCAGCGAGCGCCTCGGCATGTGGATTGCCGTTGCAGGCATACTTCTTCTTGGCATCGTTAGCTGTTTCTACAGCCACTTGCTCGACATCTCGTCAGTGAGCGGCCTTGCAGCTTACTTTGTATAACATTCATCACATCATCAAGACGGTCGGGTCGGAGCAACAACACTCCGGCCCGATTAATTTAATAAGCGTTTTTTACCGCATATACCATTATGAGAATTGTTGAGATTACTGACCTTGCCGATGTAAGAGTATCGGTCTACGCGTCACTGACGGAGGCGCAGCTTCGCAATCGTTTGCATCAGGACGAAGGGGTGTTCATAGCAGAGAGTCCGAAGGTGATAGGCGTTGCGCTTGATGCAGGATATGAACCGTTATCCATGCTTTGCGAGCGACGTCATATAGAAGGTGATGCGGCCCCTTTGCTCGCCCGTTGTCGTGAAGACATAGAAGTATTCACTGGTAGCCGAGAACTCTTAGCAGGACTCACGGGCTATAAACTGACGCGTGGTGTGTTGTGCGCCATGCGGCGTCCACAGCCTAAAGCGCTTGAAAGTGTATGCCGGGATGCTCGTCGTGTGGTCGTTATAGACGGCGTAGTTGATACGACCAATATAGGCGCTATATTTCGGTCTGCCGCCGCTCTGGGTACAGATGCAGTGCTTGTAACAACAACATCATGTGACCCGTTAAATCGTCGGGCAGTGAGGGTCTCAATGGGTTCTGTCTTTTTAGTTCCGTGGACATGGGCATCGTCGGGCTATCAGGATGAACTACGTCGTTTGGGTTTTAAGACTGCTGCGCTTGCGCTTACTGATGACTCAGTAAGCATCGATGACCCTCGCCTCGACTCAGAGCATCGCCTCGCAATGATTATGGGCACAGAAGGCGACGGCCTTGAACACGATACTATCGCTGCCGCAGACTACACCGTAAAAATTCCCATGAGCCACTCCGTCGACTCCCTGAACGTCGCTGCCGCAGCAGCGGTAGCCATGTGGCAACTCCGAGTTAAATGAATAATGGTAAATGAAAGATTAAATAATTATAATGCAAAAGCAAGCGCC
>CAMWQZ010000319.1 GCA_947176515.1 uncultured Bacteroidales bacterium
GAGCTGGATTGTAGCGGACGGGGCGATTGGGGAAGACGCGGTCCATGGTGCCGTTGGCGATAAGTGCTTGGGTGGAGCCTTCGATAATCGTGCGCTTAATGGCGTCTACGACCCATAGGCGGTCGGCAACGCTGATGGCGGAGGCGAGATCGTGGGTCGAGAGTAATATGGTCTTATTTTCACGCCTTACGAGCTGAGCTAATAACTGCATGACTTCAAGGCGACTGGCAATGTCGAGAAATGCAGTCGGTTCGTCAAGGATTATCAGAGGCGTTTGCTGGGCGAGAGCACGCGCAATCATAGCTTTCTGGCGCTCGCCGTCACTGAGGGTGGCTGTGTAAGAGTCTGCTTTATGAGCTATCCCTACGGCATGGAGCGCCGTGTCGACAGCCGCTTTATCTTCGGTTGACAAACGGCCTATAAAACCAGTATATGGCTGACGACCAAGGGCGACGAGCTCGCGCACCGTCAGTCCACCCCCACCAGTCCGGTCAGTGTAGACAAGGGCAAGGAGTTTTGCGCGCTCGCGGAGCGATAGTTGAGCTATGGCTCTGCCATTAATTGACACCGAACCCGTGATGGCTGGCTGAGCCCCTGAAAGGGTACGCAGCAGTGTTGATTTACCACTGCCGTTAGCTCCAATAAGTAGAGTCAGGGATGCGCGAGGCAGAGTCAAGTTGAGATTTGACAGCACACGCTTTGGCTCGGAATGTTTGCGCGCCTGATAGCCAATGGTCAGATTGTCGGTTGTAAGGATATCCATGCTGTCAGTTGAAATAGAATATTTTACGGCGTCTTAAGATTATATAGACGATTACTGGCACACCTATAATCGGAGTGATGGCGTTGATAGGCATAACACCCCAACGGGTAGGAAGCACGCTAATCAGCGCACACAGCAGACCGGTTGCAGCTCCGGCAAGGATGGTGGCCGGCAGCAGAACGGTATGATTTGATGTGCCAAGCGACAGACGGGCAATGTGGGGCACGACGAGACCGATGAAGCCGATGGGGCCACACGCGGCAGTAACGAGAGCGGTGAGAGCGCCCGAGAGCAGAAGCAGTTGATTGCGGACGCGGACGGTGCGCACCCCGATGTTCTCAGCGTAACGGGTGCCGAGAAGCAAAGCATTTAAAGGCTTGATAAATAGCAGAGAGTAAGCCAACAAGATAAGCGCAAGCAACGCAAACCACGGCAAGCGCTCAGATGAAACGCCATAGAAATTGCCAAGACCCCATATCACATAAGAATGGACGCCTTCCTGGGTGGCAAAGAAGTTGAGCAGCGATATGGCCGATGAACTGATGTAACCTATAAGTATGCCGACTATAAGCAGCATGGTTGCCGAGCGCACGAGTGATGACATGATAACGAGCACGGCCATTATGAGCATCGCGCCTATTAACGCACCGGCAAGCACAGCGGATTGGCCGGCAAGAGAGCCTGCGCCCCCGAGAGCAAGCATCACGATAGCCACGCCGAGCGATGACCCGGTTGACACACCAAGAATTGACGGCCCTGCCAACGGGTTATCGAATGTGGTCTGGAGCAAAAGTCCTGCAACCGATAAGGCCGCTCCGGCTATGGCAGCCGTGCAAGCCGCCGGTATCCTTGTATCGACCACAATCGTGCGCCATGTTTCTTTGGTGACTTCACCACCTGTAAGCGCTCCCCATACATCGCAAAGAGGTATGTCGACCGAGCCGATGACCAAGAGCAACGGGAAAAGCACAACAATGATTAATCCGAATGTCAGGCAGGCTACAATATGTCGGCGGCGCGAGTTCACTTTGAGGCTACTTTGGAGAAATAGACGAGCTCAGCATCTGGCTGAAGCTCAGGATGGAAGAGGGTGATAAAGTCAGAGAGAATGCGTTCGGGATGAAAGGCAATGTCGTTGAAAAACGGGCTTCGCGATGTGTCACAGTTGTAAACATCGCCATTAGCATAGGCCTTTATCTGAGTGTAGAGCGGCGTGGTCTCGCTCAGTGAGGCAAGAGTGGGCGCGCCATAATTGCGCATAAACCAGATGTCTGCGTCAGCAGCTTTGTCAAGGACGGCGGCAATATCAAGCTGCAATGAGCCGGTCGACGAATCATCAGCCCAAGGATATTCGGCTCCGGCATCGCCCAGCATCCTCGCCATATAACTTTTTCCACCGGGCACATACCAGACTCCCGACATGAGCATTTCGGGAAGGACCTTTGGCTTTGGAGCAGACGCTGACGACGCAAGCGCGCAAAGGTTACTATAGTCTGTGCTCACATTTTTAAAAATCGCCTCAGCGCCTTCGGGGTTGCCGTAAAGATAGCCGAGCAGTAGAATCCACTCAGCGCGTCCGAGGGGCGACGGTTCCATGTAGTCAGCACATTCTATAATTGGAATTTTAAGCGTCTCTATAACTCCGTGTCCGGCATTTTTATATGGAGAGCTGAGTATAGCGTCGGGTGAGACCTCGACGAGTGTTTCAACTTTAGGAGACATGGAGCTGCCTATATCGGCGATGCGTCCGGCGGCAATAAGCTTGGCAATCGTATCGTCGGGCGCGTAATAATTGCCGTCAGAGACTGCGGCGACTCCGTCGAGCGCGCCAAGCTCAGCAATTGCAGCAGAGTTTGTCGAGGAGTCGACAACCGAGCGACTGAGCGGAACCTTGACAATCTGAAATCCGGCAGGAACGTCAGGCGCAGACTCCGCCTCGCGTGGAACGAGGGCATAGGAAGCGAGCGTCTTGCCCGGATTCCATGGGTCAGCAACTATAGCTGCAATATAGTTATCACAATCGAGCAGAGTCAGAAGCTCGGCATGAGCCGTGAGTGTGTCACCGACTATATCATTATTTGAATTGTCGCCACGGCCGCCGCTACATGAGGCCGCTATGAGCGTTAAAAAGACCGTCAATGCTGATACAAGAGCTTTCATGGGCGACGCGAAAGGTTTTCGAAACAATATTTTACA